>NZ_JADFUD010000012.1:0-166794 GCF_054820065.1 Bradyrhizobium sp. UFLA06-06 | reverse complement strand
TCCCCAATCGTCGTCCTGGCGAAAGCCAGGACCCATAACCACCGCATTTGATTGTGAACGGGATCGCGGCCCCAGCGCCGCGCAGCAATCAACATTTGTGGTTATGGGTCCCTGCTCCCGTGCGCAATTGCGCACTAGGCAGGGACGACACTGGGTTTGTTGCGCCGCTTGTGAATCATACCTCCGCATTCTCGCGACATGAGCGTGCGATCTCCCCAATCGTCGTCCTGGCGAAAGCCAGGACCCATAACCACCGCATTTGATTGTGAACGGGATCGCGGCCCCAGCGTCGCGCAATGATTGAGATTTGGGGTAATGGGTCCTGGCTTTCGCCAGGACGACGATGAGGATGGTCCTCGATTCATGATGACAAACACACGGTGTCATCACCCGCGCATGCGGGTGATCCAGTATTCCAGAGGCCCCTGAGTTCAATCCGATAGGCCGCGGCGTACTGGATCGCCCGGTCGAGCCGGGCGATGACAGTTGTAGTGGGGATGCAGCTTCGTATTCTCGCGACATCTTCTGTCCGAGCTTTGCTCTTCTTCGCCTCTGGAAACAGAGGGCGCAGGGAAAGCCGCGTGCCGATCGCACCCATGGGCCCCGCGTAAAACCACCTCCCCGCTTGACCTTGCCCCTGCGGCCGCCTCCATAGAGGCGCGGTCAGACGATGCGAGGTGATTCGATGAATGCTGCTGCCGCCCGTTTCCTCAGCCCGTCCGAAGCTGCAAGGCAGCTCGGCATCTCCGCGAAAGCGCTGCGCCTCTACGAGGAGCGCGGCCTGATTGCACCCGGCCGCACGCCGGCGGGATGGCGCGCCTATGGTCCGGCCGAGATGGCGCGCGGCGCCGAGATCGTCGAGCTGCGCGCGCTCGGCCTTGGCGTCGGTGAAGTGGCGCGGATCCTGAACGGCGACGCCGTCATCCTCGGCCGCGTGCTGGCCGCGCACGAGGCCACGCTCGAAGCGCGCATCCGCCAATGCGGCGACAGCATCACCAAACTGCGCCGGCTGCGCGCCGACCTCGGCGGCGGCAAGATGCCCGCGACGGGTGACATCATCGGCGCGGTCCGGACGCGGCCGGCGATCGGCGTCGCGTTCGATCTGCCGTGGCCGTGGGGCGGCGAGCGCTTCGAGTTGCGCGACATCAAACGGCTGAACTACATCGTCGGCCCGCTTGGCAGCGGCAAGACGCGCCTTGCACAACGGCTCGCCGAAGCCCTGCCCGGCGCCAGCTTCGTCGGGCTGGACCGCGCGGCCGATGGCGGCGCGGCCGTGCGTGCGCGCCTCGATGCCGACCCGGCGCACAAGGCCAGGGTCGCGGCCAGCCTTGCCACCCTGCTGGCCGACGGCGCCGCGGACTCGCCGGCGCTGACCGCCCTGCTCGCGGCGCTCGAGGCCGGCGACGACGCGATTCTCGTGATCGACATGCTCGAGCAAGGGCTCGATGCGGCGAGCCAGGAAGCCATCGTCGCGCATCTGCGCCGCCGCGGACCCGAGGCGCGGCCGCTGTTCTTCCTGACCCGCTCCAATGCGATCCTGGATCTCGACGCGGTCGGCGGCGATGAAGCGATCATCCTGTGCCCCGCCAATCACAGCCGGCCGATCTGCGTTACGCCCGTCCCCGGCGCGGCGGGCTATGAAGCGGTCGCGACCTGCCTCGCTTCGCCCGAGGTCCGCGCGCGCACCGAAGGCACGATCGCGTGGCGGCCGTCCTGACTTCTCGCATTGGTTGTATTATAATCGTATGACAATGCACGACGCAGGTCGGATGCGCGCCGGAAAAGTGTGCTATAAGCACGCGCGATGATCGAGCTTCCCCGTACCCAGGCCTTGCGTTGCTTCATCACGGTTGCCCGTGAGGGCACGGTATCGCGCGCAGCGGCGATGCTGAAACTGACCCAGCCGGCGGTCAGCCTGCAACTGAAGGCACTCGAGGAAAGCACCGGGCTGCAGCTGTTCAACCGCACCCCTGCCGGCTTCACCCTGACCGAGGCCGGCGCCGCGCTGCTGCCGCTGGCGCACCGGGCGGTCGCGGCCGCCTCCGACTTCAAGGCGATGGCGGACTCGCTGAACGAGGCGCAGCGCGGCACGCTGCGCGTCGGCACCATCCTCGACCCCGAATTCACCCGGCTCGGACCATTCGTGCGCAGCCTTGCGATGTCCTCGCAGCGCACCGAAGTCTTCCTGCGCCATGGCGTGAGCGACGACGTGCTGGCGCAGATCGGCCGGGGCGAACTCGACGTCGGCTACTATGTCGACGCCACGCCTCAGGACCAGCTCGCCCATCACAGCTTCACCGAACGGACCATCGCCGACGGCCGCTACCAGCTCGCCCCGCTGCTCTGCTACGACTACCGGGTGATCGCGCCGATCGCCTGGCGCGACCGGGTGATGGGCAAGGGCTGGGCCGAGCTCGCCGAGCTGCCCTGGCTCGCGACACCGCCGCACTCCGGCCACCGGCGGCTGCTCGACGACATCTTCCGCCCGCTCGGCGCATTGCCGAAGCGGATCGGCTACACCGACCAGGAAGAGGCGATGATCGACTTCGTCGAATCCGGCCTCTGCCTCAGCCTGGCGCGCGATAACGTGCTGGCGCCGCGGATGGCACGGCCGCATCAGTTCGTGGTCGCCGACAAGGTGAAGCTGACCTGCGATCTCTCCTTCGCCAGCCTCGCCGCCCGCCGCCAGGAGCCGGTGATCGCGCACGCCTTCGCAAGCGTGCGCGCGGTATGGAATATCAAGCCGGCGATCGCCGGCGCCGGACCGACGCGGACGCGGAAGGTCGCAAAGAACGTGTGAGCGGCGCACGGAGGCGCGGATCAGGAAACGGTTCTGTTTACTTCGGTCTCGCGGATTAGACTGGCAGCGACGGAGTGCGGCAGGTCGGCTTTGGGCTAGAAGCAGACAAAGGTCGCGACAACCGAACGCTTTGATTGTCATTTCGCTCGCTTGAACACCAACTCCAACGTGATGCCGGCCGGCGTGCGTGGATTTGTTAGTTTCAATTCATCGTCGGTGATCGATGTCACGATGCGGCGTTGATTTGGCGCTCCGACCAAGTTGGGAAACGAACTCGCCTCGATGTTGACGTGGATCGTTTTAGTGCTCTCGTCCACTGTGTATGTTCCGGTGTAGGCAACGACACCTGACGCGATAGCCATGGCCTCCTCGGGGGAAGGACGTGCGGAATCGCCTGATACATACTTTGGAGCGTCGGAGCGCACAGTGATGAAATGGAAGCGGCCATCGGCGGTATAGGTGACAGCGCCTTGCAACTTCGGTCGCTCCACGGGACTGCCATCTTCACGTGTCCCGGTGCTGGATACGTAAATCCAAGTGCCGACCAACTGATCCTTGAGAGACTTTCCTTGGGAAATACTATCGTTCGGGAATGCTACAATCGAAATCAACGCGGCCGCACAAAGTCCAAGTGCATAACGTCTGTTCATGAGACGCCCCCTGCTCTGGCAACGCGGGCAACATTAGTCGGCGTTCCAATTGTCAGCAATGGATCAAAAAGACGACGTGACGAAAGATGCCACCTCATCAATGAACCAAGACCTAGGCCGCGACGACCAGCGGTCTCGTCATGTCCGCCATCGTGGGCACCAGCGACGGCGCGTCACAATCCTGCAGCGCGAGCTCGTCGACCAGCTCGCGCAGCCTTGGCGGCAGATCGGCGTAGTCGCCGCGCAGGGCATGGCGCAGCCTCTCGCCAATCTCTTCGCAGATGGCGCGCGCGTGCTCGGACGCAATCGGATGATGCTTAGTCATGGACGTGGACCGCTGGCGATGACTGCGCGCCGTCCCACTGCACTTCCGCAACCACGGATCCCGCATGTGCACATGCGATCAAGACGAGGATCCGAACAATGCTGAACATGGTTCGTACTCCCTTTTCCTGACCTTCAATAACAGCAGGTCGTTGCCGCCCGATTAGGGAAACTGGTTCTCACCGCCTTTAAGGGATTGGTAAACGCGAGGTTCACGACCGGCGGAGCCCGATCAAGTGCTCCGGACGGCGTCGGCCTCGCCATTCCCGTTGGTCGTTTCCGGCACCTCCGCCGATCAGGGCAGAACTCAACCAGGCGCAGGCCTGCCCGACGCCGCCAATGTCCCCAATCAGGGGGACAGACGAATCCGGCGGAATCAATATGATGCGCGAGCCGACGGCGGTCGGCTATCATCGGCCGCAGATAAAAAGAACCTGCTGGGAGGATTTGCAATGAAGCTGGCCATGGCCGGACTGTTGACATTTGCGAGCGCGATCCTGATTGCGCCGGGCGCGCGTGCCGATATCAAGGTCGGCGTCGTGGTGTCCGGATCCGGACCGGGCTCGGCGCTCGGCCAGCCGCAGATGCGCACCATCGCCGCGCTGCCGAAGGAGATCGGCGGCGAGAAGGTCACCTATATCGCGCTCGACGACGAGTCCGACCCGACCAAGGGCACGCAGAACGCGCGGCGCCTCGTGATCCAGGACGGCGTCGATATCCTGATCGGCTCCTCGCTCACCCCGGTGACCATGCCGATGCTCGACGTCGCCGTGGAGAGCAAGACGCCGATCATCTCGCTCGCGGCGGCAACCGCGATCGTGCAGCCGATGGATGACCGCCGCCGCTGGGCGTTCAAGGTGGTGCCCAATGACGACCTGATGGCGGCGGCGATCCTGAAATACATCGCCAAGTCCGGCATCAAGACGCTCGGCTATATCGGCGTCTCCGACGGCTATGGCGAAGGCTATTACAAGGAGGTATCGCGGCTCGCCCCTCAGCTCGGCCTCACCGTGACGACGCATGAGGTCTATGCGCGCGCCGACACCAGCGCGATGGGCCAGGCGCTGAAGGTGATCGCGACCAATCCGGAAGCGGTGTTCATCGCCTCCGCCGGCACGCCGGCGGTGCTGCCGCAGGAGGCGCTGCGCAGCCGCGGCTATGCCGGCAAGATCTTCCAGACCCATGGCGTGGCCTCGGAAGAGTTCATCAAGCTCGGCGGCGCCAATGTCGAGGGCGCGATCTTCACCGGCGAAGCCTTCACCATCGCCGACGATCTGCCGGCGAACGATCCGTTCCGCCAGGTGCGCGACGAGTTCGTGTCGTCCTACGAGAAGGCCAACGGCTCGAGGCCGAACATTTTCGGCGCCCATCTGTGGGACGCCGTCACGCTGTTCAAGCGGGCGGCGGCGAATGCGCTGAAGACCGCAAAGCCCGGCACGGCGGAATTCCGCGCCGCGCTGCGCGACGAGCTCGAGCGCGGCAAGGACGTCTATCTGAACAACGGCCTCTCGACGATGAGCCCGACCGACCACAACGGCTATGACGAGCGGTCGGCGTTCCTGATCAAGGTCGAGGGCGGCAAGTTCCGGCTGGTGAGGTAGAGCGTCACCTCTTGCGCGCCACGATGTAGGGGCGGTGATCGTCGCCCCTCGTCGCATGGTTCTCTGCAGCAACAATCTCGAACCCGCCGGCACCCAAGAACTCGCGCAGTCTCTCGGACGTGAACACGCCTGCATGGGGCGCCATTCCGATCGCGCGCATCGCCGGCAGCACAAGCCGGACCAGCGGGTTCATCTCACCAACACAGGGCGTCTTGGAAATGAAAACGCCATCTGCCACCAGCAGCGCGTGAATCCGGCAGAGAGTGCCATGCAGGTCCCGAATCAGATGGAGGTAGTTGAACCCCAGGATGGCGTCGAACGGTCCAGCGTCGACCGCAGTGGTATCGGCAGTCGCGACCCGGAACGTCAGACCCCGGATAGGCGTCGTCGCGTGCTTCTCATTGGCGATCGCAATCATCTCCGCCGAAATGTCGGTGGCGAGATAGCTCTCGACGTCGCCCGCGAGCCGGAGCGCCGTGGTGCCGGTCCCGCAACCGAGCTCCAGCACACGATCGCCGGATTTCAACAGTGCACGGGTGCGGTCCAGCGTGCGCTCATATTCGGCCGGCGCTGCGACCGGCCGCGCGGCATATTTGCGTGCAGCCCGGTCCCAGAAGCGGGCGTCGCTTTCGATGGTCAAGACAGGCAAATCCTCCGGGCGCGTGCGGGCTCAAAGACCATGAGCAGTCTGCACCCACCCAGGTCAATTCCGTCAAAATGTCGCGCCAGCCTGCTCCAGTCTCGAAATCCCCCTGCGTCACACCTTGCCCTTGCCCGCCGCGCAGATGCCCTTCAGCGCCTGCCATTCGGCCGCCGACAGCAGCGGCTGGCCGCCGGCCGGGCGAGCGGCATCGGCCTTGTCCATGCGGGCGAGGCGATCCTCGGTCAAGGGATGGCTGGAGACCAGCGAGAGCCCCTTGCCGCCCTCCTTGCCGGTGACGCGGAACATCAGTTCGCCCATCGGCTTGGCCGGACGGCCGAGCTTGTGCATGGTCTCGATCGCGAAGCTGTCGGCGTTGGTCTCGGCATCGCGCGAATAGGACGACGTCACCAGCGAGCGCGAGGCGAAGATCAGCGCTCCCGAGCCGGTGACATCGCCGAACAGCAGCCCGATCAGGAACGAGGTGCCGCCATTGTGGATCAGTTCGCGCATGCTGTCGCGGTGGCGGAGATGGCCGAGCTCATGCGCCAGGACGCCGGCGATCTCGTCGGGGTTCTCGGCCTTCTCCAGCAGCCCGTCGAACAGATAGACCTTGCCGCCGGGGAGCGCGAAGGCGTTCGGCACCGACGTCGCCAGCACGCCCGACTGCACCGATGTGTCGAAGCCCGCGGACTGCCGCAACTTGCCGACCAGCTTCGCGAAGGCCGCCTGGCCGGCCGGGTTGTTGCAAGGCTTGCCGTCGAACAGCACTTTGACCTGCGCCTCCGCGACATCGCCGATGCGACGCTCGAACGAGTCGGGCACCAGCGGAGTCAGCCGCTCGGCGGCCAGCGGCACGCCGAACAGCACCACCAGCACGATCGACACCGCGGCCGCGAGCGACCATCCGACGATCGCGGCGACGCCCCTGCGGTTCGGCAGCCCTTCCTCGAGCGTGTCGCAGCGCGCGACGAGCGCGGCGATCAGCCCGGCGTCGCGGATGTCGAGCCGCGCCAGAGGCGGTGCGGTCAGACAGCTCAGCCGCAACAGGCCGGACGGGCTGTCGGCGCGGCGGATGTCGTGAAACGCCCAGCGCGCGAGCAGCGCGCCGTCTTCCCTGATCTCCAGCGCATCGGACAGTCTGAGCGCAACGATGCGCCGCCGGTTCGACAGACCGTCGAAGAAGACGCCGCCGGGATTAGGCAGCGCCGCGGAATTGGTCTGGCCGGAATCGGATTCCATGTAGCTAGAAGCCCCCGACGTCGAGGCCATCGGCAAAACCCTCGCCGAGCGCATTGGCGAGCTCGCCGCGCGCGGTGACGTTGGCCGCCGCCCCGATATTGTGCACGATGGTCGAGGACAGCACCCGGACCCAGAGATCGCGCATCAGATAGACGCGCAACACCACGTTCAGCGCCAGCGCAAAGGCGAGATAGCCGATGCCGAGCAGCACGATCAGCGGAATGCTCTTGGCGAACGCCTCGGTCCTGAAGAAATCCGCGATCGAGGAGCCGTCCATGCTGGCGACCAGCAGGGTGCAGAGCGCGAGATAGGCCGCGAACACCAGGCCGAGCAGCACGACCCAGCCGATCACCTTCCAGTACAGGCCGATCAGCGCGCCGCGGCGAAGCGTGGACTCCAGCCGCACATCGCCGAAACGGATTCCAGACAGCCACCAGCGCCACTCGACCGCCTTGAACGCGGCATAGGCGAACGGGGCGAAGATCGTGCTGTAGAGCGCGAACGGCATCAGCACCCAGAGCCACCAGCCCCGCGCGAAGAACTCCCAGCCGCGGCCCTCGAACGAGCCTTGCAGGTCGCCGTAATAGGAATGCCGCATCTTGTAGCGTTCGAGCGCCGCCTCGCGCCACGGCAGCGCGAGGCCGAGCGTGATCACGACCAGCACGCCCCAGAGCGAGGCCTTGAGCGCATAGACCCAGCCCGAGCCGCTCATCCAGAAGCGGACGCCGCGCCACACCGTGCGGGTCAGCCGGTAACGCCGCGCGCGATAGATCGCGAACTGGCCGAACAGGTAGAAGAACGCGACCAGCGGCAGCGAGGCGAACGCCTTGAGATGCTCCGCCTCGATGCCGATCAGGAAATAGCCGAGATAGATCGGCACCAGGATCGCGAGCGCGACCAGGAAGCCGATCAGGAGTTCCTTGCCGCGGCCGGTATATTCCGGCGCGTCGCCGTCGATCTGGCTGTTCGACCACAGGTGACGGCGGATGTCGGTGGTGAGCCAGAACCGGTAGAAGCCGACCGTGACCAGTTCGAGCCCGGCGCCGCGCGCGATCAGGCGAAAGAACTCCTTCCGGTTCCCTGAGAACGCCACCGGCATCGGCGGCGGGGCCGGCTGCGGAGGCGGCTGCGGCGGCCCCAGCGGGGTCCAGCTCATGTCGTTCACGGGATGGCTCCTGGACGGGACAATCTCTAGGTTATCAAAAGCACAGATTTGTCGTCGCGAGTGTGATCCAGGTTTCACACAAGGTCGAGAGCCGAGGCGGTTTTTTGGCGCGGTGCAGTTGGCTTTGCCTTAACGAGATTGCCGGAAACCGTGTCCGCACTCCGGGAAACCCGGCGCGGTTCACTTTCCGAGACGGTCCTCCGGGATGGCCAGGATTGCTCTTCTCGCCGAAACGCGCCGCATCTTGCCGCATGAGACTGCGACCGCAGTTCGCTATCGCAGCTTGCCGAGCCACAGCGCGGTGAGCGCCGAGCGATTGCGCACGCCGAACTTGGCGTAGATCGACTTGACGTGGAAATGCGTGGTGTTCGGACTTTGGTCGAGCCTCTGCGCGATCTGCTTTTCCGTGTGCCCGTCGAGCAGTGCGAGCAACACCCTGCGTTCAGCAGGTGTCAGGGCTGCATTGGCGATCAGCAGGCCGTGGCTGAGCAGTTGCTGACGGTGAAACCATCTCAACCCGCGCATCACGAAGCCCAGACGCTGGCCGTCCTGCGCCGAGAAGCGAGGGGCCTCCGCATCGCGAAACACGAACAGGCGAATCCTCACGTCGTCATTGAGCGCGATGCGCACGGAAATGCTGTCGGCGAAGCCGACGTCCAAATAGTGCCGCCGATAGTGCTCGCCCTCGAACCATTCCGGCGGCAGCGCTTCGAACAACAGGCGGACGCGGAACGGCTCATCTCCCGACATGGAAAGGATCTGAGACAGGTCGACGTCGCGGGACCAGAGCGTATCGAACTGCTTCTGCACGGATGCTGCCACCGCCGGTATCGGGTCCAGCACCCGGACGAGGCGCGGACGCCAACCGAGCAAGGGATCGGCCCGCTTCGGCGAAGGCAATCGCACGACAACGCCCCACAGCACATTGCGTGCCGACAACATGGTACGCAGTGCGGCTAGCAGATGTGTCAGTGCGGCGTCGCCGTCGCCGACGGAGAACTCGGCCAGCCGATCCCAGAGTGCATAGACATCTTGATTCTGCGGATTGGTGGAATCCGTGGATAGATACATGTCCCCCCGAAACAAGTGCGCAGGTCACCGACCTTCGAGCAAGCATAGGAGACACCGGACCACCTTTCTAGGTAGTTCCCAGGCGCATCACGTGGCGCGATATTCAGTGCGGGTGTTGGGAAGACTGGCCTTCTCACCGTCACGATATTCGGAGATTAACGATGCGCACAGCAACGGGCGCGCGCCGGCTTGACACGCCCGACGACGACCGGACGGAGCGGCGGTGGCGTCTCGGCTTTTTCATCGCCCTATCATGCGCCGTTTTGATTGCACTCGCGGTCTTCGCGCAGGAGCAAACTGCTGAAGCGTTGATCCGACCCACTGGCCCGCTGCCGGCGATCAACATTCCCTGATCGAGGCGCTGTTGGCGCACCATTTGCCTGGAGCCGAGATTTCATTTGCATTGGAAGCACGACGCTCGCTAACGCCCAGTCATTAGCCAACTCCTGGAGATCATCATGCGCGCCGTTGCAATTGCTGCGATTGCAAACGCTTTTGTCCGCGTATTCCCTGCATCGTCATTGCAAGCAAACGTCCTCAAGCAGACCGCGATGCTCTGTGGAGCAGCCCTCTTGGTGTGGCTGCTGTCGGTGACTTATGGGCTGGATCTCAGTGCCGGATTCTTCTAGCCGATCAGCATCTGATTTTTGCGTTTGCTTCGGTATCCAGCCCCCTTGAGCCACATGCGCAGGGGTCGTCGCGCTCTTCAGGGGCAAGTTCATAGAAGGACGCGGAAATGCTCTGCTCAGACGTTTTGCTCTGCGGCTCGAAGTCCTGGGTTGAAGCTGCCGGCTATCTCGCATCGCTTCTCGTCCTCGCCACGTTTTGCATGAAGACGATGCTCCCGCTCAGGATCGCGGCCATCTTGAGCAATGTCGCGTTCATCGCATACGCGTTCTTCGACGGCTTGTATCCAATCCTCATCCTTCACTCGGTTCTGCTGCCTCTTAACGTCATCCGAACAGTCCAAATGCTCCGCCTCAGGCGAATTGTGGAGCAGGCATCCAAGGGCGAATTCACAACCGAACCGCTATGTCCGTTCATGAAATCCGCGACGTGGAAGGCCGGGGAGATCATTTTCAGGCAAGGGGATTACGCCGATCGCATCTATCTGCTTGCAAAGGGAAGCGTACGCCTGAGTGAAATCGATCTCGTTCTGGGGGCGGGAGAGCTGTTCGGGGAAATTGGCGTTTTCTCGACGGCACATCAGCGTACCCAGACGGCTCAGGCAATTTCCGATGTCGAGCTGCTCTGGCTCACCGAGCGCGAGCTCGCCCAGGTGTGCCATGCGGATCCTGCCCTGGCTTTCCACTTCCTGAAGCTGTCGATCAACCGCCTGCTGGCCAACACGGGACGCCAGCCGGGTCGTTCTTTCGTGGTCCCGATACCCCCGGCCGGCGAGAACGAGCTTCGAACCCTAACGAGGGAAATACATACTTACCGATCAGGTGATGGAACGACCAGCAAGGACGCCGCCGCAAGCGAGGACAGGTGCGATGAACAGATGGATCTTGTCGGCATGCCTTCTGGCGCTCACGGCAGCTCCGGCTGCTGCCGTCGACGTGCGGCTGGATTCCTATCGCAATCCGAAAAATGAGAACTTTCGCATCTTCAATCATATGTACCTGGACGGCGTCAGGGGCGGCCTGATGGCTTCCAATGCCTGGCTGAAACGGCATGGCGGCCAATTGTTGTTCTGCATGCCCGACGACCTTGCACTGAGCAGCGAGCAGACCGAAGAGATCATGCTGAAGTCCGCCGACAAGCGGTCGGCGAAAGGTGAGATGGTGATCGCTCTCCTGCTGCTGTGGGGGATGCAGGACACCTACCCCTGCGAAAAACCCGCCGGCGAGAAAGCCGGCAGTCAATAAACGGCGCCCGCACCGTTCGCACGCCGCCGCCCGACCAAATCAAACGCCGTTTCAAACGAGGCGTGATCGCCGCCGCGGCCCCTTCGCCACCGGAAAGGCCCGGATTCGGCCGCTTTGGTCTGACATCAATGCGGCCAAATGCACATCGAGAGCCCTTGCGCAAACCGCCGAATGGGAATGTAATTCGGTAAAACATGCCGCGCCGGCCATGCCCCGGCAGCTCAAACGGTTGAGGAGCCGCTCATGCACGGGACCATCGATCTCGTCGACAACACGAATCTGGACGCCGCACGCGAACGCGCCAACACGCTTGCGCTTTCGGACTACGATCCCGGCAATCCCGAGCTGTTCAAGACCGATACCTTCTGGCCGTATTTCGACCGGCTGCGCCGCGAGGATCCGGTGCACTATTGCAAGGACTCGATGTTCGGTCCGTACTGGTCGATCACCCGCTACAACGACATCATGGACATCGAGACCAACCACTCGGTGTTCTCCTCGGCCGCCTCGCTCGGCGGCATCACCATCCGCGACGTGCCGCCGGATCTGCGCCGCGAAAGCTTCATCGCGATGGACCAGCCGCGCCATTCCGCGCAGCGCAAGACCGTGGCGCCGATGTTCACGCCGACCCACCTTGACGAGCTCGCCACCAACATCCGCAAGCGCTCGACCGAGTGCCTCGACAATCTGCCGCGCGGCGAGGTGTTCGACTGGGTCGACAAGGTCTCGATCGAGCTGACGACCCAGATGCTCGCGGTGCTGTTCGACTTCCCCTGGGAAGACCGCCGCAAGCTGACGCGCTGGTCCGACGTCGCGACCACCCTGCCCGGCGCCGGCGGCCTCGTCGCCACCGAGGACGAGCGTCAAGCCGAACTGATGGAATGCGCGGGCTATTTCGCACGGCTGTGGAAGGAGCGCGCGAGCCAGCCGCCGAAGAGCGATCTGCTCTCGATGATGGCGCATAGCGATGCCACGCGGAACATGGACCCGAAGAACTTCCTCGGCAATCTGATCTTGCTGATCGTCGGCGGTAACGACACCACGCGCAACACGCTGTCCGGCAGCATCTATGCGCTGAGCAAGCATCCGGAGCAGTACCGCAAGCTCAAGGAGAACCCGGCGCTGATCGACAGCTTCGTCCCCGAGGTGATCCGCTGGCAGACGCCGCTCGCCCATATGCGGCGCACCGCGCTCGCCGACTACGAGTTCCGCGGCCGCCAGATCAAGAAGGGCGACAAGGTGGTGATGTGGTACGTCTCGGGCAACCGCGACGAGGAAGCGATCGAGAAGCCCTACGAGTTCCTGATCGACCGCGCCCGGCCGCGCACCCACATCTCGTTCGGCTTCGGCATCCACCGCTGCGTCGGTCTGCGGCTCGCCGAGCTGCAGCTCAAGATCATCTGGGAGGAAATCCTCAAGCGCTTCGACACCATCGAGGTGGTGGACGAGCCGCAGCGGGTGTATTCCAGCTTCATCAAAGGCTACGAGACGCTGCCAGTGCGCATCGCCGCGTGAGTCGTGACTAGAACAGGAAGTTCCGCTTGAACTGCAACCACGACGAGGCTGCGCTCCCTCTCCCGCTTGCGGGGGAGGGCTGGGGTGGGGGTGCCACCGCAGAGGTAGTCTTCCCGTGGAGAAAGCCCCCACCCGGATCGCATCTCGCGATGCGATCCGACCTAAGAGCGAGCTTCGCTCGTCTCGACCGCCGCAAGCGGGAGAGGTGAGAACCGCCGCCGGAGCTGATTGAGATGAACGTCCAGACCGCCATCCGCGCCGACCGGGCCGAGCTGCTGCGCCAGGCCCGCGAGGAAGCCTATGCGACACCGCTTAGGGATTTTCATCCCGGCGCGCCAAGACTGTTCCAGAACGACACGCTGTGGCCGTGGTTCGAGCGGCTGCGCAAGGAAGAGCCGGTGCACTACTGCACCAATGCGCCGATCGAACCCTATTGGTCTGTCGTGAAGTACAACGACATCATGCATGTCGACACCAGCCACGGCATCTTCTCCTCGGACTCCACGCTCGGCGGCATCTCGATCCGCGACGTGCCGCCCGGCTACGACTATCCGAGCTTCATCGCGATGGACCAGCCGAGGCACGCCCATCAGCGCAAGACCGTGTCGCCGATGTTCACGCCCACGCATCTCGACGAGCTGGCAAAGCTGATCCGGCAGCGTTCGGCCAGCGTGCTCGACAATTTGCCGCGCAACGAGACCTTCAATTTCGTCGAGCGCGTCTCGATCGAATTGACCACCCAGATGCTGGCGACGCTGTTCGACTTCCCCTGGGAGGAGCGGCGCAAGCTGACGCGCTGGTCCGATGTCTCCACCGCGCTCCCGAAGAGCGGCATCGTCGACTCGCCGGAGCAGCGCCGGCAGGAGATGGACGAGTGCTACGCCTATTTCTCGAAGCTCTGGAACGAGCGCGTCAACTCGGCCCCGCGTAACGATTTGCTGTCGATGATGGCGCATAGCGACGCCACGCGGCACATGGACCCCGATAATCTGATGGGCAACATCATCCTGCTGATCGTCGGCGGTAACGACACCACGCGCAACACCATGAGCGGCTCGGTGCTGGCGCTGCACGAGCACCCCGACCAGTTCCAGAAACTGAAGGAGAACCCCGCGCTGATCGACACCATGGTGCCGGAGGTGATCCGCTGGCAGACGCCGCTGGCGCATATGCGGCGCACCGCCCTTCAGGACACCGAGATCGGCGGCAAGACGATCAGGAAGGGCGACCGCGTCGTGATGTGGTACGTCTCCGGCAACCGCGACGACGAGGTGATCGACCGTCCGAACGAGTTCATCATCGACCGGCCGCGGCCGCGCATCCACCTGTCGTTCGGCTTCGGCATCCACCGCTGCGTCGGCATGCGCCTCGCCGAGCTGCAGCTTCGGATCGTCTGGGAAGAGATGCTGAAGCGCTTCGACCGCATCGAGGTGGTCGGAGAGCCGAAGCGGGTCTATTCCAGCTTCGTCCGCGGCATCGAGAACCTGCCGGTGCGGATCCCGGGCTGAAGCTAGAGCATGATGAAGTTAGGATGGGCTAGCAACCGCGACGACGCTGCGCTCCCTCTCCCGCTTGCGGGGGAGGGCTGGGGTGGGGGTATTGCCACGAGTCTCCTCGCGGAGAGAACCCCCACCCGCCGCGCTACGGACGACGCTTCGCGTCGCTCGTCGCGCGTCGGCCTCCCCCGCAAGCGGGAGAGGCGAAACGAGTCTGCGGCTCGGCTGATCCAACCAAAAATCATCACGCTCTAGATTGTCCTTGGCCACAAGCGCGATCGGCCCTATGTCTTTGCCGGGCGTGGGGGTTGATGCACCGCGTCTTGCAGTTTGGGCCGGTTGACGGAACATGAACCGAAAAGAACGGCGTGCGGCTGGTAAGCAACGGGATGAGTCCGCCAAGAACGCACCAGCCTTCGCCTCTGCAGGCGTCAGCATTGCCGATCTCGCCGCCGAGGCGAGCCGCTTCTACGGGATGCGCCGCTTCAACGAGGCGCAGGAGATCTGCCGGCAGATTCTCGCGCGCGAGCCTGGCCATGTGCAGAGCCTGAATCTCCTCGGCCTGATGGTGCAGGCGTCCGGCGATCACCGGGCCGCTGCGAAGATGTTCACGAAGGCGATTGCTTCCGACGAGGTGAACGCCGCCTGCCACTACAACGCCGGCAATTCGTACCAGGCGCTGGGCAATCGCAGCAAGGCGGCCGCGCATTTCAGCAAGGCGCTGGCGCTCGGCATGGATGCGAAGGCCGTCGGCTTCATCCTGCAAAGTCCTGTCGTCACCAGCTATGTCGGGCGGATTGCAAGCAAGTGGCCGCTGCCGGTGGCAAGCTCCGAATTGTTCGGCAGCGAAGGCATCGCACCGCTTGCGCGCGACCTGTTCCTGCGCTCGGCGATGGAAGCGACGACGCTGGCAAGCATGCAGCTCGAGGTGCTGCTCGGATATGCGCGGGCCGAGCTGCTGCGGCTTGGCGGCGAGCAGGGCTCGGATGACGGTGACGTCGACGACGATGTCGTTGGCTTTGCGTGCGCGCTCGCCCGGCAGTGCTTCATCAACGAATATGTCTATGCGCCGACCGAGGCGGAAAGCGAAGGTGCCGGCGCGCTGCGCGATCGATTGCTGCAGGACGTGGCATCAGGCGCCGCGATCTCGCCGCTCACGCTGGCCGTGGTGGCGGCCTATTTTCCGCTTCATACCCTGCCCGCGGCGGACGCGCTGCTGCGCCGGGATTGGCCCGCGACTGTCGCCGGCCTGTTGCGGGTGCAGCTTCGCGAACCCCGCCAGGAGATGGAAGAGCGCAGCACCATTCCAACGCTCACACCGATCAAGAACAGCGTGTCGGTCGACGTGATGCGCCAATACGAGGAAAATCCCTATCCGCGCTGGACCGTCAACCCGCTGACGGCATTCGCCGCCGATCGGGCGCGGGGACGAACCGTCGCGACCGCGGACCAGCAAGCCGAACGGGATATCCTGATCGCGGGTTGCGGCACCGGCTCGCACGCGATCCAGATCGCGCAGGTCTATCCCAATGCCCGCTTGCTCGCCGTCGACATCAGCATGACCAGCCTCGCCTATGCGCGCCGCAAGACGCGCGAGCTCGGCTTGCGCAACATCGAGTATGCCCAGGCGGACATCCTGGAATTGGGCTCGATCGGCCGCACCTTCGACAGCATCGAGTCGGTCGGCGTGCTGCATCATCTTGCCGAACCCTTGGCCGGCTGGCGCGTGCTGGTTTCGCTGCTGCGGCCGGGCGGCACGATGCGCATCGGGCTCTACAGCAATCTGGCGCGCCGCGTCATCGTCGAGGCCCGCGATCGCATCGCGGCACGCGGTTATCGCGCCACCGCCGACGACATCAGACGCTGCCGGCAGGACATCTTCCGCGAAGCCGACAAATGGAAGCCGCTGATCGGCGCCAAGGATTTCTACAGCATGAGCGGCTGCCGCGATCTGCTGTTCAACGTGATGGAACACCGGCTGACGATTCCGGAGATCGCGGCATTCCTCAACGAACACGGCCTGATGTTTGGGGGATTCGAGCCGTTCGACGATCCGGCGGTGCTCGAACGGTTCCGCAAGCAGCTTCCCGGCGCGGCCGACGAGACCGATCTCGATCAGTGGCACCGCTTCGAGGTCGATCACCCCGAGACGTTCTGGGACATGTACGTTTTCGTGGTGCAAAAGACCGGGCCCTGACGGCGGGGCGCTAGAGCATGATAACGTTAAGTCGAACTGGCGACCGCGCATGAACTGCGCTCCCTCTCCCGCTTGCGGGGGAGGGCTGGGTGGGGGTATCGCCGCGAATCCCATCGTGGAGAGAGCCCCCACCCGCAAGCGCAGGGCTATCGCATTTCGTGGCGGTGCCCTCGTGGCCATCCTTCGAGACGCCCGCCTTCGGCGAGCTCCTCAGGATGAGGTCTTGTTTTGCGGCACAATAGTAGACCCTCATGGTGAGGAGCGCCGCTTGCGGCGCGTCTCGAACCACGAGGCCAAGCGCTTGCGCGGTCGCCACGATAGCCCTGCCCGCAAGCGGGAGAGGCCAAGCGAGTCTGCGGTTCGGCCGATTCAACCAAGATTTTCGCGCGCTAGCGCGCGTGCTGGCCCTTGCTGGTCGGCAACGGGCAGTTGGTGCAGACCCGGTCGTCGCACATCCGGCAGATCGTGAAGCGATCCATCTCGGAGGTGTCCTGCCTTGCCAGCAGCTCGCGGATCAGCGTTGCAAGCTGCTTCCTCTCCGTCGACGACAGCACGTCCAGCAGCGACGTCACGGCCGAAATCCGCGACGCCAACAATTCGTTGCGAGATGCCGCGCCTGACGCCGTCAGGTGCAAGGCGACCTCGCGGCCGTCCTTGCCCGCCCGGCGTTCGACAAGCCGATCCGAAACCAGCCGGTCCACCAGCCGGACCGTTCCGGAGTGCGACAGGCCGAGGATCCGCCGCAGCTTGTCGTTGGTCATGCCTTGGCCATAGCCGATGACGATCAGCGCCGCGGGCGTTTCGCCGCCGCGGCCGACCACCTCGCGCGCGCCTTGCTCGATCCGATCCATGACGGCGAGCGACAGCGCGCCCAGCAGATTGGCGATTCCGTTTTCCATGCGGAGAATAATATGTGCGCTGCGCACAAAAAACAACTTGACCAGATATGTGCGCTACGCACATATTTAGCCGGGACAGCAACGACGGCAAGAATGGAGAGCAGCGATGACGACCCGAAGCACCGCAACGCCTGACACATCCGGCAGCGAACCCGCCCTGAAATACGTGCAGGCCAACGGCGTGCGGTTTGCCTATCTCGAACAGGGCAGCGGGCCGCTTGTCCTGTTCATGCACGGCTTTCCCGACAACGCCTGGTCGTACCGAAAGCAGCTGCAGGTGTTCGCGGATGCCGGATATCGCGCGGTCGCACCGTTCCTGCGCGGCTATGCGCCGACCGAGATTCCCGCCGACGGCATTTTCGATCCGATCGCGCTGGGCCAGGATCTCGAAGCATTGATCGCGGCGCTGAGCGACGACGGACGCGCCTACGTCGTCGGCATGGATTGGGGCGGCACCTCGACCTTCCAGGCGCTGGCCACGGCGCCGTCGGTGATCAAGGCCGCGGTTGTCATGAACACCGCGCACCCGATCACAATCCCGAGCCTCCGGAGCGATCCCGATGCCGTTCGATCGGTCTTTCACGTCTATTTCTTCACGGTGCCTGGCGCTCATTCGGCGGTCAACATCGAGGGACTTCCCTTCGTCGACTACCTTTGGAAGCTGTGGTCGCCGACCCTGCAGAACGACGCGCATATCCGCTCGGTCAAGCAGACGCTCTCTTCTCCCGGCACCATGAAGGCGGCGCTGAAATACTACAACGGCCTGGTCGATGCGGGCGTTGCGGGCCGGCTGCCGATCAACGACATGCATACGCCGACGCTGACGATCTATGGCGGCAACGATCCGACGGCGCGGTATTCGATCAAGGAAGAGCCGCTCTTCAAGGGGCCACATCAGCGCATCGTCCTGCCCGATGTCGGCCATTTCCCGCATCTCGAGCGTGAGGCCGAGGTCACCGGCCTGATCATGGACTGGTTCACCACGCAAGCCGCCGACTGAGCGCCCGCGCCGCGAGCAGCGGCCGCGTCAGTCAAGATCTTTCAATTTCCCTGAGAAGGAGTGCGCGCCATGGACGCCACGACACAGCAGCAATACGCCGAAGCGTTTCACCGACTTCACAAGCAGGACGATCCGCTCGTCCTGTTCAACGCCTGGGACGTCGCCACCGCCAAGGCAATCGCGAAGGCCTCGCCGGCGGTGGCGACCAGCAGCGGTGCGGTCGCATCCGCGCTCGGCTACGCCGACGGCGAAAATGCCCCGCTCGAGATGGTGGAAGGCCTGGTCTCGCGGATGACCGCGTCGGTCTCGGTTCCGGTGTCGATCGATCTTGAGGCGGGATATGGCGACACTCCGGATGCTGCCGCGCATTCGGCGGCGAGGATCCTGAAGGCCGGCGCGATCGGCATCAATATCGAGGACGGGCTTGTTGGCGGAAAGCGGCAGCTCGCCACTCCGGAGCAGCATGCCGCGAAGATCAGGGCGGTGCGGGACGCCGCGCAACAACTCGGCGTTCACCTCTTCATCAATGCGCGAACCGATCCGTTTCTGCTGAAGTTCGGCTCGCCCGAGCAATGCCTGAATGAGGCGGCAAGGCGTGCGAAGGTCTATGCCGATGCCGGCGCCGACGGAATTTTTGTGCCGGGGCTCACCGACCTCGCGCTGATCGAGAGGCTCGTCCAGCTGACGCCGCTGCCCGTCAACATCATGGTGACGCAAGGCGTGCCCGAAATCCCGGAACTCGCCCGTGCCGGTGTTCGCAGGGTGAGCCTCGGGCCGTGGCCGATGATGGCGGCAATGCGTGTCATCGGACAGGCGGCAGCCACGGTCGCCGCGAGCAAGCAATACGGCGCGTTTCTACAGCCCGACGGTTGAGCCCGTGAGCGCAGGCGATGCCACGGTCCGGCCGGACCATTCAGTCCGCGCCGGCCGGACCACCGGGTTCATGAACGAATTAGTCACTCGATCACTTCGTCTGCGCCGCTGACGACTGAAGCAGAGAACTCGTGGCCGAGCAGTTTGGCGGTCTTCAGGTTGATGACGAACTCGACCTTGGTGACCAGCTGGACCGGAAGATCAGCAGGCTTCTCACCCTTCAGAACCCGGCCGGCGTAGACGCCCGCGCGTCGATGCGACTGCACGAAATCTCCGCCATAGCTCATCAAGCCTCCGGCCGTCGGGAAATCCCGGGTCTGCGTGATTGCGGGCACACGATACTTCAGCGCGAGATCGGCCAAGCGCCGGCTGCGAAATGCAAAATAGGGATCGGAGGTGAATACAAGCGCGTTCGCCGACTCTCTCGCGACCGAAGAGAATACGGATTCGAACTCCTCCTCCTTGCTTGCCCGCAATATCTGCAGATGGACCCCCAAAGTTTCGGCAGCGGCCTGAAGCCTCTGCAGTTGTGAGCTGGCGGTTGGACTTGTCGGGTTGGTCACGACTCCCAATGTTGTCGCCGCCGGCAGGAGTTCGTGCATCAACTCGAGCCGCTTCGGCGACACGTCGACGCTCAGGCTCGAGACTCCCGTGATGTTGCCACCCGGCCGCGACAGGCTGTCCACCACACCCAGCTGAACCGGGTCGCCGCCCATCTCGAAAACAATTGTCTTGGTGACGCCGGCAGCCTTGGCGGCAAGCGCGACGGGCGCGCCGCCGGGCGCAACCACCACATCGACGTTGCGCGCGATCAATTCGCCGGCCAGTGCGGGCAACTGGGCATATTGCCCATTGGCCCATCGATACTCGATCGCGACATCGCGGCCCTCGACAAGGCCGGCTTCACGAAGTCCCTGGTGGAAAGCCTTCAGCCGGCTGCCAAACAACTCCGGCGATTCCGGACAAAGATAGCCGATCACAGGCATCGACGGCTTCTGCGCGTGCGAGGATGTGGTCCAAGCCGCGGCGGCGGCCATCAACAACAGGACCTCACGCCGGCCGGCGCGTCCGTGCGATGTTGCTGCACGAGAGTGAGCGCAACTCATGCTCTATCGATCCGCTGGCATTCGCCGTCGGCGAAAGTATATCCCACGATCCGAAACCAGTCGCCAATGGACTGCACCGAACCGCTCCTCGCGGCATCGGCCAACGCATCAAAAAGATATTCCGAACACCGGAATGGCGTCATCGAAGCCCTTGATTTGTCGACTCCCGATATCCTCCAGGGAGCGCTTGCCTCTCACGCTTGCGGCGGTCCCTGCGTCCATCAGGATTTCCCGATCTGCGGCAGATGCGCACAGGCGGGCGGCGAGATTCACGACACTGCCGATGGCCGTGTAATCGAGCCGGTCATCGTAGCCGATCCGCCCAACCGTTGCCGATCCACTAGCAAGCCCTATTCCAAAGCCAACCTGGTAGCCCCGCGACCGCCAGCCACCGATCAAGCCTTGCACGCGCTTCTGCATTTCGCTCGCAAGGTCGACGGCTCTCAGCGCCGGCTCCTCGACCGGCACGGGTGCGTTCACCAGCACCATCAGCCCGTCTCCCGAGAAGCTGATGAGCGTTGCTTCGAACCGCGCAATGACCCTGCCCAGAACCTCGTAATATTCGGACAGCACGCTCATGACTTCCTCGGGAGTGACGCCTGCGGAAAACGCGGTGAACCCGCGCAAGTCACAGAACACAACGACGACGTCGGTGCGGCGGCCATCCAGCACGCTGTCATCGCCGGCACGATCGACGAGATCGGCGACTTGAGGCGCGAGAAACCGCTTGAGCTTCGCGATCCGCTCCTGGTGCTGCTGCGCCAGCGCGAGCTCACCGGCCATCCTGTTGAAGCTGTTTGCCAGACGCTGAAATTCGTCCCCGGTCTGGATCGCAATGCGGTGCTCGAACGACCCGGCGCCGATCCGCTCCGTCCCCTCCTCGAGCAGCCTGATCGGCTCGGTCATCCGGTGCGCGAATGCATAGGCGAGCAGCCCTGCAAATACGGTGCTGCCCGCGAGAAGCACTGTGGTCCGTCGCAACGCGGCATAGATCGGGGCGTAAGCCTCGGAGAGCGGCTGCGCCACCACCACGGTCCAATCGGGACCCGCCACAGGAGCCGCGCGGGCAGCAACCCGACGTCCCTGTCCGTCCCGACCCGTTGCAAAGCCCGCTCCCGGGCCGATCGCGTCGCGTATGGTGCGAAACGGCTGAGAGGTTGTTTCTTCCAGCCCGCGGAGCACAAGGCTGATGTCGGGATGGGCAATGAGACGGCCCGGCCGGTCCAGCACGAAGGCGAGGCCGGTCTCTCCCACCTTGATCGCCGATACGACATCCCAGATCAGCTTGAGATTGACTTCGGCGATGACTGCGCCGACCGCGGACCGATTACCCACGAGCGCAATGGTCAAATACGGTTCCGAGCCTCTGTTGTAGCTGACATCGCTGAACCAAACCTGGCGCGCGTGGGCGCCGACGAGCGCAGGTTCAGCCGATCGGTCGGTACGACTTTCGATTCGATTGAGGCCGACCCGCGAGACGTAAAGACGCTCCAACCCATTGTTGTCGATCAGTGTCAGGCTGACGACGGCTGGCGCTTGACGAAACAGACGCAACGCATCGGTTCGGCGCCCCTCATCGGCCTCGTCGGTCCAGGGAAGCTGGACCAGCCAGCCAAGCTGGCTTGCGATGTCGGAGATGAAGTTATGAATTTCAGCGGCCGCGGACGTCGCCTGAACACCAAGCAACTGGTCCAGCCTTGCGCGCTGATCGCGGTAACCGAACCAGGCTTCGATCGACCCGTTGATCACGAGCGGAAGCGCGACGGCCAGGAACAGTCCGAGAAAATACTTTGGGAAGAGGCCGCGAAACCGATCTCGGACAATCATGCCCTGATCCCTGAAAATGCGACGGATATATCGATATGCGAAATGAAGCCTTGAAAATGAAGCCCCGGCGCTGCCGCCAACCGGCATCTTCTAGCATAATGAGCCGTTTTAGGCCGTAATGGGGCTGTTGTTCGACCCGGCCAAAGGACGCAGTCGGATCCGGCCGCCATTGCGCTTGCGTCGGCCCTGCAAAACCTTGGCCCTATAGAATTCCGGCATAGCTGGGCGAGCCAGATGCGAAGAGAATTAAGTCCCCGCCTGCCCTAAGCCTATCGGTGTGAGGACGCGCCAATGCGCGTCCCTTGTATTGACGCTTTTCTTCGCGAACCGGTACCCGGTTCGTTCGAAAACGCTACCGCCGAGGCCATGATGGACCAGATTGCCCTTCACCAGGACAGCGCGACCAGCCGGGACTGGCCGGTTGCGATCTACCGCACGCTGAAGAGCTTCGGCGTGGCGCAGGTGTCCTACGTCCCCGATGCGGGACATTCCAAGCTGATCAAGCTGTCGCACGCGGATGCCGACATCAAGACCACGGTGCTGACGACCGAGGAAGAAGGCGTGGCGATGGCGGCCGGCGCCTGGCTCGGCGGCGATCGCGCGGTGCTGTTGATGCAATCGAGCGGCGTCGGCAATTGCGTCAACATGCTGTCGCTGATGGCGAGCTGCCGTTTCCCGCTGCTGACGCTGGTGACCATGCGCGGCGAATGGGCCGAGTTCAATCCCTGGCAGATCCCGATGGGCCGGGCGACGCCGCAGGCGTTCGAGATCATGGGCACCACCGTGCTGCGGCTGGAGAACCCTGATGATGCCGAGGAGGTGATCTCGGCGGCCGCCTCGCTCGCCTATGACGGCGACCAGCAGGTCGCGGTCTTGATCTCGCAGCGGATGATCGGCCGCAAGAAGTGGACCAAGGAGACGCACTGATGTCGGCATCAACAGGCACTCTCGATCGCCGCGCCGCCGTGAAGGCGCTGCTCGCTGAGCGCGGCGACCTGCTCGTGATCTCCGGGCTCGGCTCCTCGTCTTACGATTTGTTCGATGCCGGCGAGCATCCCGGCAATTTCTATCTGTGGGGCGCGATGGGCGGCGCGGCGATGGTCGGGCTCGGTCTCGCGCTGGCGCAGCCGAAGCGCCCGGTGCTCGTGATCACCGGCGACGGCGAGCAGCTGATGGGGATCGGCAGCCTGCTGACCATCGCGACCAAGCAGCCCGGCAATCTCTCGATCGCGGTGCTCGACAACGGCCATTTCGGCGAGACCGGCATGCAGCCGAGTCACTCCGGCCTCGGCGCCAGGCTCGAAGTGATCGCTGATGGCGCGGGCATCGGCAGTGTCTCCGAGATCGCCGACATGGCCGGCATCGAGAACTTCCGCAACAGCCTGCGCGATCTCGGCGGCGGCCCGCGGCTGGCGCGCATTCGCATCGCCGCCGGCGAGGTCGAGCGCGCGCTGCCGCCGCGCGACGGCACCTATTTGAAGAACCGCTTCCGCGGCCATCTCGGCTTCAAGGTGAGCTGATGCGAAGCCGCGCTCAGGCGAGCTGGATATCCCAGAGCCCCTCGGCGCGCAGCGCGGCGACCTCGTCGCGCAACAGCTTCGCGATCAGCGTCATCGCATTGGAGCCGGGATGCTCGACCGGCGAGGCCAGGGTCAGCTCGCGCCGCGGCGCCGGCCGCGCGATGGCGGCGGTCTCGAGCCGGCCCTCCGCCACCTCGGCACGGACCGAGGACGGCGGCAGCAAGGTATATCCGAGCCCCTCCTCGACCAGGCTGGTCAGCACGCGAAACGAATCCGCCTCGAGCTTGACGTCGAGATCGATCTTCTTCTTGGCCGCGGCATGTTCGAGCAGCGCACGGAGGCCGTGCGAGTGACTTGGCAGCACCAGGCGCTGGCGCATCAGCCAGCCGAAATCGACCTGCTTCTTCGGCTTCAGCCCGCTGCCGCGCGGGCCGACCGCGACGATACTGTCGCGGCCGAGGCTCTGCACCGCCAGATGCAGATCGACCGACGGCCCGTAGATCACGGCAAGGTCCATCTCGCCGCGATGCAGCCACTCGATCAGATGGCCGCTGTAGCTCTCGACGATGCAGAGCGAGATGCCGGGATAGCGCTCCACCGTGCGCCGCGCCAGCCGCGCCGACAGCACGCAGCTCACCGTCGGCACCAGCCCGAGCACGACGCGCCCGGACGGCGCGCCGCCGGCGGACTGGATGTCGTCGCGGATCTGGTCGATCTGCCGCACGATACCGCTGGTGCGCGCCAGCAGCAGCCGGCCGGCGTCGGTCAGCACCATGCCGCGGCCGTTGCGCGTGAACAATTCGGTGCGCAGCTCGTGTTCCAGCAGCTTGATCTGCCGGCTCAGCGCCGGCTGCGCGACCCGCAAGGTATCGGATGCCTTGCTCAGGCTCCCGAGTTCCGCGACGCACGCAAAGGTCCTAAGCTGGCGGAAATCCATACTTGCCAATCCTGGAAGGCAGGTTCATACGCTATAACAAAACAGCATAGGGAGTTTACCGGGGCCCCACAACAGCGGGCGTTTCGTCCGTACGAGCATGATCCGGAAAAGTGCGAAGCGGTTTTCCGAAAGAGATCATGCTCAGACAACGAGCTAAAGCGCATCGCGCTTTTGGCGCAACCTCTCGGCAAGACAGAACAATGACCGCACACGATCAGAACATCGAAGACCATTCCGACATCCGCGACGCGGTAGCAAAACTCTGCGCGCAGTTTCCCGGCGAATACTGGCGCAAGCTCGATCGCCAGATGGCCTATCCGAAGGAGTTCGTCGATGCGCTGACGGAGGCCGGCTATCTCTCGGTCCTGATCCCCGAGGAATATGGCGGCGCCGGCCTGAAGCTGTCGGCCGCGGCGGCGATCCTGGAAGAGATCCAGCGCGCCGGCTGCAACGGCGGCGGTTGCCACGCCCAGATGTACACGATGGGCACCGTGCTGCGGCACGGCAACGACGCGCAGAAGGCCAAGTATCTGCCGAAGGTCGCGACCGGCGAATTGCGGTTGCAGGCGTTCGGCGTCACCGAGCCGACCAGCGGCACCGACACGTCGTCGCTGAAAACCTTCGCGCGCCGCGAGGGCGACCACTACGTCGTCAACGGCCAGAAGATCTGGACCAGCCGCGCCGAATATTCCGACCTGATGATCCTGCTGGCGCGCACCACGCCGAAGGAGCAGTCGAAGAAGCGCACCGACGGTCTCTCGGTGTTCATCGTCGACATGCGCGAGGTGAAGGGCAAGGGGCTGGAGATCCGCCCGATCCGCACCATGATGAACCACGCCACCACCGAAGTGTTCTTCACCGACATGAAGGTGCCGGCGGAGAATCTGATCGGCGAGGAAGGCAAGGGCTTTCGCTACATCCTCTCCGGCATGAATGCGGAGCGCATCCTGATCGCGGCCGAGTGCGTCGGCGATGCCAAATGGTTCATCGCCAAGGCGACCAACTACGCCAAGGAGCGCAGCGTGTTCGGCCGGCCGATCGGCCAGAATCAAGGCATCCAGTTCCCGATCGCAAAGGCCTACGCCTCGATGCGCGCGGCCGAATTGATGGTGAAGGAAGCCACCCGCAAATATGAGGCCGGGCTCGACTGCGGCGCCGAGGCCAACATGGCCAAGATGCTGGCGGCCGATGCCTCCTGGGAAGCCGCCAATGCCTGCGTGCAAACCCATGGCGGCTTCGGCTTCGCCGAGGAATACGACGTCGAGCGCAAGTTCCGTGAGACCCGGCTCTACCAGGTGGCGCCGATCTCGACCAATCTGATCCTGTCCTACGTCGCCGAGCACGTGCTCGGCATGCCCCGCTCCTACTGAGTTGTCAGAACATGCTGCCGCTTGAGGGATTGACCGTCATCGCCGTCGAACAGGCGGTTGCCGCGCCGTTCTGCTCGTCACGCCTCGCCGACGCCGGCGCCCATGTCATCAAGATCGAGCGGCCCGAGGGCGATTTCGCCCGTGGCTACGACGCCGCGGCAAAAGGCCAGAGCAGCTATTTCGTCTGGCTCAACCGCGGCAAGGATTCCGCCGTGGTCGACCTCGCCACCAAGGAAGGCCGCGCGCAGCTCGAGGCGCTGATCGCGGGCGCCGACGTGCTGCTGCAGAACCTCAAGCCAGGCTCGATGGACAAGCTCGGCTTCTCGCGCGAACGGCTGCGCAAGGATTACCCGAAGCTGATCATGTGCACGATCACGGGCTATGGCGACACCGGCCCCTATGCCGACCGCAAGGCCTATGACTTGTTGATCCAGGCCGAGAGCGGCCTTGCCTCGATCACCGGCGGCCCCGAGGGCGCCTCGCGCGTCGGCATGTCGATCGTCGACGTTGCAACCGGTGCCACCGCGCACGCCGCGATCCTCGAGGCGCTGATCGGCCGCGGCCGCACCGGAGACGGTGCGGACATCCGGATCTCGATGTTCGACGTGATGGCCGACTGGCTCACCGTGCCGCTGCTCAATGCCGAGGACGGCAAGTCGCCGAAGCGGATCGGCCTCGCCCATCCCTCGATCGCGCCCTATGGCGTGTTCCGCTCGAAGGACGGCAAGGAGATCCTGATCTCGATCCAGAGCGAGCGCGAGTGGAAGACGCTCTGCGCCAAGGTGCTGGGCCAGCCCGGCCTGCCCGACGATCCGCGCTTTGCCAATATGGTCGAGCGCGTGCGCAACCGCGCCGTCACCGACCAGATCGTCAGCGACAGCTTCGGCAAGCTGACGCGTGAGGAGTTGCTGGCGAAGCTTGCCGAGGCCGACATTGCCTTTGCCGAGGTCAACAGCATGGACGACCTCGCGAAACATCCCCATCTGCGCCGCATCGAGGTCGACACGCCGAACGGCAAGGTCAGCTATCCGGCGCCGGCCGCGATCGTGGTCGGCGAGAACAGGCACTACGGCAAGGTGCCCGCGATCGGCGAGCGCACCAGACGTTAGGCTGCAATGAGATCAGGCGCGATCGCAACCACGAACGAGCTGCGCCCCCTCTCCCGCTTGCGGGGGAGGGTTGGGGTGGGGGTGTCACCTCACAGGGACTCTTCAAGTGGAGAGAGCCCCCACCCGGATTGCATCTTCGATGCAATCCGACCTCCCCCGCAAGCGGGAGAGGTGAACCTTGCATGCCGCGCGAGCAATTTGAACATGCATCATCGCACTCACCTCCTCCCGGAGACAACCTCATGACCGACAAACTCGACCTCGATCATCTCCGCCAGTGGATCGGCCGCAGCACGGAGGCCTCCGACGTCGTCACCAAATATCTCGTGATGGGGCTGCGCGCGACGCTGTTCCAGGAGATCGGCGAGCCGAAGGCCGGTGACGCCGCGCCGTGGACCACGCATTGGTGCCTGGCGCAGCCGGTGTTTCCGATGTCGCAGCTTGGCCCCGACGGCCACCCGACGCGCGGCGGCTTCCTGCCGCCGGTGCCGCTGCCGCGCCGGATGTGGGCCGGCGGCGAGCTCGAATTCTTCGACAGCTTGCGCATCGGCGATGAGGCCAAACGCACCTCGAAGATCGCCGACGTCACGGTCAAATCGGGCTCGACCGGCACGCTGTGCTTCGTCTCGGTCAATCACGAGGTGACGACGTCGCGCGGACTTGCGGTGCGCGAGCGGCAGGACATCGTCTATCGCGAGATGACGAGCACGCAAGGCGCAGCGCCGGCCAAGGCGCCGCCGCCTCCGCCGGTCGCGCAGCATCGCGAGAGCCACGTCTCCGACCCGGTGCTGCTGTTTCGGTACTCGGCGCTGACCTTCAACGGCCATCGCATCCATTACGACCGCGACTATGTCACCAAGGTCGAGGGCTATCCAGGCCTGATCTTCCACGGCCCGCTGCAGGCTTCCTTCATCGTCGAGTTCGCCGCCAAACTGCGCGGCGGCAAGCCGCCGAAGAAGCTCGCCTATCGCGGCGTGCAGCCGCTGTTCGAGGGCAGCGAGTTCTCGATCAATGCCAGCGACAAGGACGGCGGCATGGAGCTGTGGACCGCGAATGCCGAGGGCCAGCCGACCATGAAGGGCACGGCGACCTGGTAACGCGCGAGCATGACGCATGTCATAATGCGAGGGAATAAAGAGGCGCTTTCATCAGCGCCTCGTATTCCCTATTGTGATCGCGTTCATCCCTGGATCGTAGATCATGAGTCGCTTCTGGAGTTCGGTCGTCCACAATCTGTCGCCCTACGTGCCCGGCGAGCAGCCGAAGATCGACGGCCTCATCAAGCTCAATACCAACGAAAATCCCTACCCGCCGTCGCCACGCGCGGTGGCGGCGATCACAGCGACAACGGATCGCCTGCGGCTCTACCCTGATCCCCGTGCAACCGCCCTGCGCGAGGCAATCGCGAGGCGCTACGGCGTCACGGCGGACGAGGTGTTCGTCGGCAATGGCTCGGACGAGGTGCTGGCCCACGCTTTCCCGGCGCTGCTCAAGCACGATGCGCCGCTGCTGTTTCCCGACATCACCTACAGCTTCTACCCGGTCTACTGCCGCCTCTATGGCGTGAGCTACGAGACCGTACCGCTCGACGCCGCGATGCGCGTGCAGCTTGCCGACTACCGGCGGCCCGGCAGCGCCATCCTGCTGTGCAACCCCAACGCACCGACCGGCACCTCGTTGCCGCGCTCCGCGATCGAGGCGCTGCTCGCCGAGAATCCCGACCGGCTGGTGGTGGTCGACGAGGCCTATGTCGACTTCGGCGCCGAGAGCGCCGTGCCGCTGGTCGCGCGCCACGACAATCTGCTCGTCATCCAGACGCTCTCCAAATCGCGCGCGCTGGCCGGCTTGCGGGTCGGCTTCGCGATCGGCCAGCGCCCGCTGATCGAGGCGCTGGAGCGGGTGAAGGACAGCTTCAACTCCTATCCGCTGGACTGCTTCGCGATCGCGGGCGCGGTCGCCTCCATCGAGGACGAGGCGTGGTTCGAGGAGACGCGGCAACGCATCATCCGGAGCAGAGAGGCGCTGGTCCGCAGCCTCATTGAGCTGGGCTTCGAGGTGCTGCCGTCGCAGGCGAATTTCGTGTTCGCCCGCCATCCCAGCCATCGCGGCGCCGATCTCGCCGCGAAGCTGCGCGCACGCGGCGTTCTGGTGCGGCATTTCCAGAAGCCGCGGATCGAGGACTTTTTGCGCATCACGGTCGGCACCGACGATGAGTGCGGCCGCCTGATCGGCCTGCTGCGCGGCATGGTCTGATAGCCGTTCACCGACGACGCAACTTGCGATCGACGGCGCCAACCTGCATAGTGATCGCGCGACAGGATGGCACGGTTCTCCGGGAAGGAGCGGTCATGCGATTTGCGATCGGCGACGCAACCGTCGACGTCATCGTCGACGACGACGATTTCGGCCTTCCGCTCGCCGAATTCCTGCCCGGCTACGATCGCGGCCTGATCGAAGCGCATCGCACCACGCTGGAGCCGGTGTTCATCGACCTCGCCCGAGGCCTCGCGAAACACGCGATCCAGAGTTTTGTGGTGCGAACCGGCGGCCAAACGCTGTTGATCGACGCCTGCATCGGCGAGCACAAGGACATCCCCGAGATCCCGGCCTGGCATCGGCGGCGCGGCAGCGGCTTCCTCGATCGGTTGCGCGCGTGCGGCGTCGACCCGGCCGGCATCGACGTCGTATTCTGCACCCATCTGCATGTCGATCACGTCGGCTGGAATACGCGCCAGGACAACGGCCGCTGGCAGCCGACCTTTCCCAACGCGCGCTATTTGTTCGGCCGCCGCGAGCTTGCGGACTGGATGACGCAGCATGATGCCGGGCGTGCTCCGCCGATCCACGCCCGCGCCCTGGAGCAGAGCGTCATACCGATCGTCGAGGCTGGCCGTGTCGATCTGGTCGACGACGGCCATCAGTTGGGACCGGGCCTGCGGCTGGTCCCGCTGCCGGGCCACACCAGCGGCCAGATGGGGCTGATGGTAGACTACGCACAACATCGCGCGATCTTTTGCGGTGATGCCGTGCACAACCCGGTGCAGATCTTCCAGCCTGGTCTGTCGACATCATCGTGTGCTGACCCGCAGCTCGCGGGCGAGACGCGCGCAAAGTTCCTGGCAGAAGCCGCCGACAGTGGCCGGCTCGTCATACCCGCCCACTTCCGCGGCCCGCGCTGTGCCCATATTCGTCGAGACGGCGGTGGCTATGCGCCGGTGTTCGACGCCCAACATCGGTGAGCAGCAACACCCGGCGCCGCAGCTCACTAGAGCAGGATGATTCTTGGTTGAATCTGCTTGCCGCGATTTCGGTTCACCTCTCCCCGTCGGGGAGAGGTCGGATTGCGCCTGGCGATGCGCAGCATCGTCCAGTGCAATCCGGGTGAGGGCTCTCGTTCACTCGATGGACCGTAATCCCCTCACCCGATTTGCTGCGCAAATCGACCTCTCCCAAAGGAGAGGTGAACCTTCGACGCCGTTCCAGCCGAACCTGGTCTCATCACGCTTTAGGTGAAGGCCGGGCGTATCATCCAGTCCATTGGAACCGAAACCCGGCTTGCGCGTTCCCCGCCCTGACGGAGGACGCCATGCTTAGAGACGAACAGGTCGCGGTTCTCTGCGACATCGCCCAATCCATTGCCTTCGCCGATGACGTGCAAGGCGAGGTCGACCGGCTGATCAGGGAGGGATACGTCGCCAAGGACGGCGACCTCTACGAGCTGACGCCGAAGGCCGAGAAGGTTTTGTCCGAGCGCGGCGCCTGCCTCAAGGCGTGACGCCGCCTATTCGGCCGGCGTCCACCACGTCCCCGGCAACCTTGACGCCGAGCTTGGCGGTCCGTTCGCGAAACTGCGCGATCGATCGCGCCGCCATGACGGATACTCCTGTTTGATCGCTCACTCCGGCAGCGGTTTGCCGGCCTGCTCGCGCACGATGTAGTCGGCGTACCAGTCCGGCCAGTTCGCATCGTGGCCGCCGGTTCGCTTCTCGTGCTCGCCATGCGCGGCTGCCGCGCGCCGGAGCGCCGCGGCAAGATCAGCGGATGAAGCGAAAGTCGTGCTGTTTCCGTCGACGCGACCGGGCAGACGCTGCGTGACCTGCTGCAGCAGCCAGACATTGCCGTCGGGATCGTTGAAGGTGGCGAGCGAACCATAGCTCGGCCGCTCCGGATCGGGTCCCTTGATGCGGCCCGCCGCCCCGCGATGAAACACCTCGCTGACATCGACGCCACGCGCGATCAGGTCGGCACGCGCCGCCTCGATGTCGTTCACGATCAGGAAGCGCGGCAGCGCGGATCCCTTGTCGAGATGGATCGAGGTCGGCGAGCCCGGCGGCGTCAGCTGCAGCGCCCGGGACCCGTCCGTCCTGACGAAATCGGCGTCGAGCCGCCAGCCGAGATCTTCATAGAAGCGCTTGGCCCGGTCGACATCGGACACGGGAATCACCACGACCTCGAGCTTCATGTCGATACCCGGTTTCCTGCTTTCGGTGCTCATGGCGCGCTCCTTGAAATGTGAGGGACCGGGCCGGAAACGCCCGTTGCACCCACGTTGACGATAGCGCATATTGCTATGAAAATCATAGCAACAATGCCGGATGAAGAAAACGTGATGGCAAGGCCAAAGGGCAATCCTGCTGACCAAACGCTGTGTCCGGTGGCGCGCGCGGAGACCGCGGTGGGCGATCGCTGGACCGTGCTGGTGCTGCGCGAGCTGTTCGCGCGCAACTATCGCTTCGAAGAGATTCAGGCCTATACCGGCGCGACCCCGCAGATGCTCACGGCACGGCTGAAGAAGCTGGAGGCGGACGGACTGGTGACGCGGCGCGTCTACAACAGGCGTCCGTTGCGCCACGAATATCATCTGACGGAGAAGGGCGCGGCGTTCTTCCCCGTGATGTTCGCGCTGCGCGCCTGGGGCGAGACCTGGTGCAAGTCACCCAGGGACGGTCTTTCCATGAACTATACGCACCTCAGCTGCGGCAAGCCGGCGGGGCTCGGTCCGGTCTGCCAGTCCTGCGGCAAGCCGCTGCATTGGGCGGACATGGTGGCGGAGCGAACGCCGAAATATCAGAGAGAGCGCGATGCGCGCTGGGAGGCCTTCAAGGCGACCCGCTGAACGCAACGACCGCGCCGGCGCAAGCGGACAATGCCCGTTCGCGCTGTCGCACATCCCGATCACGCGGGGCGGAGCCTCGCACAACACAGGAGACCACCATGCCATTCGTTCGCATCGACCTGAAGCGCGGCAAGTCCGCCGAATATCGCAAGACGCTGGGCGAGATCGTCTACAAGGCGATGCGCGAGGTGATCAACGTCCCCGAGAACGACAAGTTTCAGGTCATCACCGAGCACGACCGTGGCGATCTGAACTACGCCGACAACTATCTCGGCAATACCTACAGCGACGATCTCGTCTTCATCCAGATCACCATGAATGCCGGGCGCACCGTCGAGATGAAGAAGGCGTTCTACAAGCGGATCGTGGACGACTATCAGAGCCAGCTGCAGGGTCGGCCGGACGATGTTGTCATCAACCTCGTCGAGGTCGCCAAGGAGAACTGGTCGTTCGGCCACGGCATCGCCCAATACGCGAGCTGAACGCAGAACAGGAATGCGCCGGACGGACGGCCGCCTGCCCGGCGGCTTGCCGTCCGCAGCTTGCGGTCGGCGTCACCAGCACGCATAGTCCCGCCCGTGCACGAACAACAACAAACAGGGAGACAACCATGAGGACGATCGCAGCCGCGCTGTGCGCGCTCACGCTGATCGCAACCGGTGCGCAGGCACAGACGCTCAAGGACTTCATGGCTGTTGTCATGAAGAAATGGACCGCGCCGTTCGAACCGTTCCAGCTCATCGACAATATCTACTATGTGGGCACTGACGGGATCGCGGTCTACGTCATCAAGACGTCGCAGGGGTTGATCCTGATGGACACGGCGATGCAGCAGTCGACCGGCATGATCAAGGACAACATCGCCAAGCTCGGCTTCAAGGAGGGCGACATCAAGATCATCCTCAACACCCACGCCCATCTCGATCACACCGGCGGCTTTGCCGAGATCAAGAAGGAGACCGGCGCACAACTGATCGCCGGCGAGCGTGACAAGCCGCTGCTCGAGGGCGGTTACTATCCGGGCGACGAGAACAACGCCGATCTCGCCTTTACGCCTGTGAAAGTCGATCGCACCGTCAAGGAAGGCGACAAGGTGACGCTCGGCGACGTCACGCTCACGGCGCACACCACCCCCGGCCATTCGCCCGGCTGCACCAGCTGGGAGATGACGGTCAAGGACGGCAGCCAGGCGCACAACGTGCTGTTCTTCTGCAGCGGAACGGTGGCGCTGAACCGGCTGGTCGGCCGTCCGACCTATCCCGGCATCGTCGACGACTACCGCTCGACCTTCACCAAGGTCAAGGCGATGAAGGTCGACGTGCTGCTCGGGCCGCATCCGGAGGTCTACGACATGCAGGCCAAGCGGGCGCAGATGAAGGACGGCGCGCCGAACCCGTTCGTCAAGCCGGGTGAAAACGCGACCTATGTGGCGGGGCTGGAGCAGGATTTCGACAAGCAGTTCGCCAAGCAGACGGCGGCGCTGCAGAAGTCGAATTAGGTATCACAGCGAAAGGTCATACCGTCATCCTGAGGAGCCGCGAAGCGGCGTCTCGAAGGATCGACGGCCCGGTTTGTGGCCACGCATCCTTCGAGGCTCGCTCCGCTCGCACCTCCAGCGACAAAGGCGCAGCCTTTGCGCGGGGATGACGTGGAACAGCCGCCGATACGATTTTCAGCCGTTGCTGCGGCCACACCGTCAGGCAATCCATCGACAGGTGGATTGCTTTTCCAATGTGGCTTGGAGCACGAATTCGTGGATTGAAGACTGCGCCGCTTCTGTATATGGCAGGGTCCTGCTCACCTACCTTCTCGATGAGGCGCCTGTTGAGACTGCTACTTCTGGTGTCGCTGCTCGTGCTCTCCGTTCCCGCCTGCGCACAGGACCAGCGCTTTCTCGACAGCCTGCGTCACGTCGAGCCGGCAACAAGGCTTGAGCAAGTCTGCGACTATGCCGTCATGTCCGACATCAACCGCGATACCGGGCGACAGGCCGACAGGGCAAAGTCCGACGTCACCTCCAGCCCGTCGCGCCATGGCGATACGGTGATCGCAAAAGGCGGCGCGTTCCGGAGCAAAGGCCAGTGGTTCTCGTTGAGCTATACCTGCAAGGGCACTCCCGACCACCTGCATGTGACCAGCCTGCAATACAAAGTCGGTGAGGCGATTCCGACGTCGAAATGGGCGTCGCTGGGCCTTTGGCGCTAGTCTGAGCGAGCGGAACGTTTCAACAGGCGCAGCCTTCATCTCCGCTTCCGGTGCAGCCGGCGGATCGCATGCAGCCATCTCACCGCGCAGCGCGGCCACGAGCAGGCGCGAAGGCGGCGGATATCAATCCTTTGGCTCGTTCTTGGTCAACTGTCCGGTGTGCGGGTCGATGTGCAACTCGTACGTCTTCCCATCCTTCACTGCATCGCCTTCCCAATGGCCGTCGTCAGCCTCCAGATCCGTGATGTTCGTGTAGCCCAGACTATGGAGCCGATCGACGATCTGTTGCTTGGTGAGCCAGTCCGCGCCCGGAACGTCGGCGAGCGCTGAAGTGGACAGAACAGCAAGGAACAAAACGAGTATCGTCTTCATGCGTGCCTCCTTCGCTTGACCATCTCTTATCCGCGGCCGGAACTCGTGCCACACCTCAACGCCGACCGGCTGGTGGGGTTGCAGGGCATAGGTCAAAAGCGGAATATTCCGGCGCAGGCTCAAGACGCTCGGCACGCCTCACCTTGGAGCATGACGTCGGCTGGTGCTCGATTGGACAGCGTCCGAACCGTATCCTAGAACGATCAGACGATCCAAGACGCGCTCGTTGGACGTCTCCGTTGCCCGTAACGAACGTGTCACCAACTCCCGGGGTTCAATGATGTCGTCGCGCAAACCCGCCGCCAGCAAAGGCAAGACCGTCACCGTCAAGGACGCCACATTCGGCTTGCTCCGCGCGTGGGGCATTAAGAAAGTGTTCGGCAATCCCGGCTCGACCGAGCTGCCGTTCCTGAGCGACTGGCCCGACGACATCGACTACGTGCTCGGCCTGCAGGAAGCTTCCGTCGTCGGCATGGCCGACGGCTATGCGCTGGCGACGCGCAATGCCGGGTTCGTCAATCTGCATTCGGCGGCCGGCGTCGGCAACGCGCTCGGCAACATCTACAACGCCTATCGCAACCAGACCCCGCTGGTGATCACCGCGGGCCAGCAGGCGCGCTCGATCATGCCGCTGCAGGCCTTCCTCTATGCCGAGCGGGCCTCCGAATTCCCTAGGCCTTACGTGAAATTCGCGGTCGAGCCGGCGCGCGCCGAAGACGTACCCGCCGCGATCGCGCGCGCCTATTATGTCGCGATGCAGCCGCCCTGCGGGCCGACCTTCGTCTCGGTGCCGATCGACGACTGGGCGCATGCGACGCAGCCGCTCGACGCGCGCCAGGTCAGCCGCGAGATCGGCCCCGATCTGTCGGCGATGCAGGCGCTGGTGGCCGCGCTCGGCGAAGCCAAGCGCCCTGCCCTCGTCGTCGGCCCGGCCGTCGATCGTGCCGAGGCGGTCGACCTCATGGTCGACGTCGCCGAGAAGTCGAAGGCCGCGGTCTGGGCCAGCCCGTTCTCGGCGCGCTGCTCGTTCCCCGAGCGGCATCCGCAGTTCGCCGGCTTCCTGCATGCCGCGCCGGGCCAGCTCTCCGACGCACTGCGCGATCACGATCTTGTCGTCGTGGTCGGCGCGCCGGTCTTCACTTTCCATGTCGAGGGCCATGCCGCGATCTTCGACGGTTCGACCACGATCTTCCAGATCACCGACGATCCGGATGCCGCCGCGATGACACCGACCGGCCACAGCATCGTCGCGACCATGAAGCCCGCGCTGACGGCGCTGCTCGAGATGCTGCCCGAGATGCTGCCCGAGACCAGGCGCACCGCGCCGGCCGGCCGTGTCCTGCCGCCGGCGCCAGCCGCCGGCGACCCGATCCCCGCCGAATATGCGCTGCATGCGCTCTCGGCCGCGATGGGCCCCCACGATGCGCTGGTCGAGGAAATACCGTCGCACCGCCCGCTGATGCAGAAGGCGATGCCGATGCACGGCCAGGACAGCTTTTACACCATGGCGAGCGGCGGCCTCGGCTACAGCCTGCCGGCCGCGGTCGGCATGGCGCTCGGTCGACGTCAGGGACGCACGGTTTGCCTGATCGGCGACGGCTCGGCGATGTATTCGATCCAGGCGCTGTGGACATCGGCGCAGCGCAAGCTGCCGCTGACGGTCGTCGTGCTCAACAATTCCGGCTATGGCGCGATGCGCTCGTTCAGCCAGGTGATGCAGGTGCGCAACGTGCCGGGCCTCGATTTGCCCGGCATCGATTTCGTCAAGCTCGCCGAAGGCATGGGCTGCGACGCCGTGCGGGTGACGAAATCAGCCGAGCTCGCCGGCGCCTACAAACGCGCCCTCTCGCACCAAGGCACCAGCCTGATCGAGGTGATGGTGGATTCCGCGGTGCCGCTGCTTTACGCGCAGAAGGCGTGAAGATCGGGCCGATCGTGCCGGACCTTCGGCACACGTAGTGAGGAAGCCACCGGCGGTAGGGTTCCCTCCCCCCTTGCGGGGGAGGGTTAGGGAGAGGGGTGCCGCACGGCTCGCTCTCTCAACACGAGTCTCAGCATAACGCGGTCGAAGTTGCGAAAGCGAGACTCACTTCAACCATCTCGCCCGGGGCTTACCCCTCTCCCCAGCCCTCCCCCGCAAGGGGGGAGGGAGCCTGATGAGCGTGCTCACCTGACAAGATCGGACTCCTGCTCCAGCGCCGCCGACGGCGTCGGCACCTCGCAGCCGGTGGCGCAGCAGCGTCCGGGCTGCTTCGATACCCGCTGTCCCTGGTCGACAAGGCCGCGGCCGAGCAAATTCTCGACCAGCTCGGCCTTCTCCATCACCGGATAGTTGCGCCAGATCTCGCGCTTCATCGCCTCCGGTGAGCCGCCGCCGTGCAACGAGATCACCGAATACCAGCCGGCCTCGTGCGAGACGGTGAGGTCCTCGATCAGCCGCGCCACCTCGGCGCGCTGATCGGCCGGGATATCGGGACGTCCGCCCATGACAGCGGCCAGCGACGCGCGCGTTTCCGGATTGTGGTCCTCGTCGGGACCCGGCAGCGCGACGATCAGCCCGCCGGAGACGTAATGCGCGACGCGGTGCATGTCGTAGATCTTGGTCGCCAGCAGCAGCTTGCCGATGTTGGAGAACACCGCATCCGGCATCACCGAGCCCGCCGGGTCCTTCGTGCAGTAGACCGAGGAGGCGACGCCGCAGGCGTAAAAGCTTTCGGTAATGGTGATCAGCTCGACCATCGCCTCGCGGATATGCGCGTGCTTCTCGGCATCGAGTCCGTTGGCCTCGATCATCAGCGCGCCGGCGCCGATCAAGAGATCGCCGAAGCCGGCACGGGCGCCGATGCAGGAGTGGCGGTGGTGCGTGGCGTAGGACGTGGTGAGGAAGCCGCCCTCCTCGGTCTCGCCGGCGAGGAACACGCGGTCATGCGGCACGAACACGTCGTCGAACATCACGACGCCGACCGACTGGCCGTACTTGGCGGAAAATTTCGCCGCGGCATCGCCAGCCCGGCCGGCCGGGCGCGCGACGATGGTGACGCCGGGCGCATCGACCGGCACGGCGCAACAGACCGCGAAATCCTTGTCGGCGGGCACATGGGTGCGGCACGGCATGACAAGGAATTCGTGCATGTAGGGCGCGCCGGTCACGATCGCCTTGGTGCCGCGGATCACGATGCCGTCGGGGCGGCACTCCTTGATATGGACGTAGACGTCCGCATTGGCCTGCAGGCCAGGACGCTTCGAGCGGTCGCCCTTGGCATCGGTCATGGCGATGCCGAGCGTCAGATCCTGGTCCTGCACCTCGTGCAGATAATTGAGGAAGCGCTGGCTGTAATCGGTGCCGTGGCGATCGTCGGTCAGCCTGGTCGCTTGATAGAGACCGTTCAGCGCATCATGGGTCAGGTAGCGCTGCGCGCAGCCCGACGTCCTGCACACCAGCCGCACCGCCTCGAGCTTGTCGAGCAGGTCCTGCGAGCTCTGATTGATGTGGAGCATGCGGTTGACGGTCTTGCCCGAGGTACCCTGCCGCGCCGTCATGATCGGCACGTGCTCGGGCTGCAGCGCGAAATCATAGGTCACGCCGACGCCCGCCACGCCGGGCGCCAGCAACGGCTCGTCCGCCACGCTCGCAACGGCCGCGCCGTTGACGAACACACGCGGCTTGTAGCGGCGCAGGGATTCCCGGTAGTCCGCAGCCGTCATCAGCATGGCGCTTCTCCCTTGCTCATTTATTCTAACGTTGTTAAATTATCTAACGCTGTTAGAATTGAGTCAAGAACGGATTCGCCGGGCCATGCAGATGCGCGAGAGCAGGAAGGAAGCGGTCAGCCGCCACAAGCGGGAGCTGATCCTCGACGCGGCGCGCAGCGTGTTCGCGGAGGAAGGCCTCGAGGGCGCGAGCCTGCGGGCGATCGCGACGCGGGCCGGCTACACGCCGGCAGCGCTGTATTTCCATTTCGATTCCAAGGAAGCGATCTATGCCGAGGTGCTGCGGCAATCGCTGGCCTCGCTCGGCGAAGCCGTCAGCGCGGCGGTCGCGACGACACGCGGCGCCAAGCAGAAGCTGCACGCCGCAGGCATGGGCTTCTTCCGCTATTATGCGGAGCACCCGCGCGACCTCGATCTCGGCTTCTACCTGTTCCGCGGCGGCATGAAGCCGGCCGGGCTCGGCCATGACCGCGACCACGCGCTGAACGCCGCACTGGAGGCGGCACTGCATCCGATCGCCGAAGCCGCTGAAGCGCTCGGCGCGTCGAGGCAGAAGGCGAACACCGTGATGGTCGACTGCTTCGCGCATGCGACCGGCCTGCTGCTGTTGCTGCACACCGGCCGCATCAGGATGTTCGGCGCGTCGGCGCCCGATCTGATGGACGCCTATCTGCGCGACAGGATCGCACAACTCGCCAGGGAGTGACCCGGATTACGCTTCGCTTCATCCGGGCCGGTCTCACTTCCCGTGCGCTTCCCGCATCTTGGCCTGGATCTTGGCCATGCCGCCGATCCAGCGGTCGTAATTCTCGGTCTTCTTGCGCATGTAGCCGAGCACCTGCGGGTGCGGCAGGATCAGGAAGGTCTCCTGCTCGATACCCCTCAGCGCATCCTGCGCGACCTGCTCGGCGGAAAGATCGCCGTCGCCGGATTGCGGGCCCTTCGGGATCGAGCGCAGCATGTTGGTGTCGACGCCCTGCGGGCAGAGGATCGAGACCTTGATGTTGTCGGCGCGGTGCGAGATCGCGAGGTTTTCCGCAAAGCCGACCGCGGCGTGCTTGGTGGTCGAATAGGCCGGGCTGCCGACCTGCGACAAGAGGCCGGCGGCCGAGATCGTGTTGAGGAAGTAGCCGCCGCCGCGCGTCTTCATGCGCGGCACCAGATGCCGCGCCGCATAGACATGCGCCATCACATGGATCGCCCAGCTCCGCGACCACGGCTCGTCCGAGGTGCCGCCGGCGTTCACCGACAACGGATCGAAGCCGCCGCCGATGCCGGCGTTGGAGCAGAACAGCGCGATCGGGCCGAACATGCGCTCGGTCTCTTCGATCACGTGCAGGATGTTCTTCTCCTGCCCGACGTCGCATTTGAAGGCGGCGCCGCCGACCGTGGCCGCGATCTTCTCGGCCGCGCCGTGATCGAGGTCGACGACCACGACCTTCGATGCGCCCGCGGCGTGGAATGCCTCGCACAACGCCTTGCCGATGCCATTGCCACCGCCGGTGACCACCACAACCTTACCTGCCACCTGCATGGCCATCCTCCCGATATCTTTGCTTGCACACTGTCGCTTTACCCACTCGCTCCTGCGTGTCCCGTCACCCCCGCGCAACGGCGAAGCCGTTGTCGCTGGAGGAGCGCGGCACGCGCGTCTCGAAGGGTCGACGGCCACCAGCCGGGCCGTGCATCCTTCGAGACGCGCTCCGCGCTCCTCAGGATGACGGGACAAAGCGCAACGGGCGTATCACGAAGCATGATAGCCCATTCGCCGCAGATGGCGAGAGCTTCAGCTGGCCAGCACGACGTCGAACACCGCCGTATAGTGGCAGGCGGCCCCGAGCAGCACGAAGCAGTGCCAGATCGCATTCTGGAAACGCAGCCGGCGCCAGGAGTGGAAGATCACCCCCAGGCTGTAGAGGATGCCGCCGGCCAGCACGAAGCCGAGCGCCATCGCCGGCAGCACCTTGACGACGGCGTCGTAGAGCATGATGCCGCTCCAGCCCATCGCAAGGTAGAGCCCGACCGAGAGCCGGTCGAAGCGGCCGGGATAGCGTAGCTTCAGCCAGATCCCGACGATCGCCACGCACCACACCCCGACCAGCAACGCGATCGCGAAAGTGCTGTCCTTCAGTTCCACGATGAACGGCGTATAGGTCGCGGCGATCAGCAGATAGATCGCGGAATGATCGAAGCGCCGCAGCACCCATTTGGCGCGCGACACCGGCCACAGATTATAGGTCGCCGACAGCACCAGCATCGCGAGCAGGCCGGCGACATAGACCGAGACCACGGCGATGTCGAACGGGCCGGCATAGACCGCGGTCAGCACGATCAGTGCGGTGGCGGCGACCAGCCCGAACGCGACGCCGACGAGATGAATGACGCCGTCGGCGATCAGCTCGGCACGGTCGTAGTTCCACAGCGCGGCGCCGGCCGCGTGGATCGAGGTCGAGGCAAGTTGCTTCAGGCGGAAGACCGTCATGCAGGCTTTCCCGTGGGCCGATAGACGATGGGTAGCGCGGGCATGGTGACGCGTTCAATTCCCTTGCCCCCTGACAATCCCCTCGCCTGTAAAGGCGCCGGAAATGTGAAGCTTGATTTTGGCCCGATAATCGCCACTTTGCGGGTGATCGCCCGCCCCTTTTGGTCCCTCCTGCCGGGTTTTTCGTTAACCCTCCATGCCCCCCAGCTTCACTGATATCGTCGAGGAAGCCCGTCTCTCGGCGCGGGCGCTGCTCGACTATGGCGAGGGCTTCTTCAACCCGACGGTGCGGCTCGGCGTCACCGGCCTGTCGCGCGCCGGCAAGACCGTGTTCATCACCGCGCTGGTGCACGGCCTGACCCGCGGCGGCCGCTTCCCGGTGTTCGAGGCCTATGCCTCGGGGCGGATCGCGCGCGCCTATCTCGCCCCGCAACCCGACGATGCGGTGCCGCGCTTCGCCTATGAGAACCATGTCCGGACATTGGTCAAGGAGCGGACTTGGCCGAGCTCGACCACCGACATCTCCGAGCTCCGTCTCGTGATCGAGTATCAGCGCCAAAATGGCGCGGACCGCACGCTCACCCTCGATATCGTCGACTATCCCGGCGAGTGGCTGCTCGACCTGCCGCTGCTCAACAAGAGCTACGAGCAATGGTCGGCGGAAAGCCTTGCGCTGTCGCGCGAGCCGCTGCGCGCCAAACTCGCGGCGCCCTGGCACGCCCATCTCGCGACGCTGAAGCCCGAGGCCAGAGAGGACGAGCAGGCCGCGCTCACCGAAGCACGCCTGTTCACCGACTATCTGCGCGCCTGCCGCGACGAGCGCTTCGCGATGAGCCTGTTGCCGCCCGGCCGCTTCCTGATGCCCGGCAATCTCGCCGACACGCCGGCGCTGACCTTTGCACCGCTCGACGTGCCCGCAGGCGGCAGCGCGCCCGACGGCTCGCTGTGGGCGATGATGCGGCGGCGCTTCGAGGCCTACAAGGACGTCGTGGTGCGGCCGTTCTTCCGCGATCATTTCGCGCGGCTCGACCGCCAGATCGTGCTGGCCGATGCGCTCGCCGCATTCAACGCCGGCCCCGAGGCGCTGCACGATCTCGAGGCCGCGCTCGCCGGCATCCTCGACTGCTTCCGGATCGGCCGCAGCACGATCCTGAGCGCGCTGTTCCGGCCGCGCATCGACCGCATCCTGTTCGCGGCGACCAAGGCCGACCATCTGCACCACCAAAGCCATGATCGGCTGGAGGCCGTGCTGCGGCGGATCGTGGCCAAGGCCGCCGAGCGCGCCAAATATGCCGGCGCCGACATCGACGTCGTCGCGCTCGCCGCGGTGCGCGCCACGCGCGAGGCGCAGGTCCAGCGCGGGCGCGACCGGCTGCCGTCGATCCTCGGCACGCCGGCGCCGGGCGAGGTCGCCAATGGCGAGCGGCTTGACGGCGAGACGGAGGTTGCGACCTTTCCGGGCGACCTGCCCGACAATCCGGAGGAGTTGTTCAACGGCGGATTCCGCGGCCTCTCAAACTCAGGCGCCGAGACCGCCGATTATCGTTTCCTGCGCTTCCGTCCGCCAAAGCTGGAACGAAACGGCGATGCAGAGCCGGCGCTGCCTCACATCCGCCTTGACCGCGCCCTCCAGTTCCTGATCGGAGACAAACTGCAATGAACGAGAAGACGCCCCCGCGGCGGCCGGCGACGTTCAAGCTCGACGATCCCGGCGTGGTCGTGATGGATCCGGACGACGGCGGCCACCTCACCCGCGGCACGATCCAGATCGTGCCCGAGGCCGAGCCCGCGCAGCTCCCGGTCCCGGTTGATACGCCGCTGGTGCCGGTGCGCCGCGGCTTCCGCTGGGGCACGCTGTTCTGGAGCGCGGTCGCGGGCCTCGTGGTGCTCGGCACCGGGCTTGGCGTCATCAACCTGGTCGAGGACCTGTTCGCACACAATGAAGGCCTCGGCGTCCTCGGGCTGGGACTCGCCGTCATCGCCGCGGTGGCGCTTGCGGTCGTCACCACGCGCGAGCTGGTCGGTCTGGCGCGGCTGGCGACCATCGAGAAGCTGCATCTGCGCGCCGCCGAGGTGCTGATCAGCGACGACCGCGCCGCAAGCCGGGTGATCGTCGCCGATTTGCTCAAGCTCGCGCACCAGACCCCGCAGCTCGCCCGCGCCCGCAGCACGCTGCAGAGCCATACCGACGACATCATCGACGGCGCCGACATGATCCGCCTCGCCGAGCGCGAGCTGATGACGCCGCTCGACGAGGAGGCGCGACGCTTGGTCTCGACCGCCGCGCAACGCGTCTCGGTCGTCACCGCGGTCAGCCCGCGCGCGCTGTTCGACGTGCTGTTCGTGTTCGTGGCGAGCTTGCGGATGATCCGGCAGCTGGCACGGCTCTATGGCGGCCGGCCCGGCGCGCTCGGCATGATCCGCCTGCTGCGCCACGTCATCGCGCATCTCGCCATCACCGGCGGCATGGCCGCCAGCGACAGCCTGATCCAGCAGATGCTCGGTCACGGCATCGCGGCAAAACTGTCACAACGCCTCGGCGAAGGCATGCTCAACGGCCTGTTGACCGCCCGCCTGGGCCTCGCCGCGATCGACGTCACCCGCCCGCTTCCCTTCAACGCCCTGCCACGCCCGGCGCTAACGGATCTCGCGAAAGACCTGATCCGCAAGCGCGAGGAAGAGGAATGAGTTGCTTGCCTCGCCCCGCTTGCGGGGAGAGGCCGGAATTTTCGCGAAGCGCAAATTCCGGGTGAGGGGGAGTCTCCGCGAGACCAACTCTCGCCGTCCCCGCGGAGACTCCCCCTCATCCCGACCTTCTAAGAGCGAGCTTCGCTCGTCTCGACCCCGCAAGCGGGGAGAAGGAGAAGGCCAGCACGCGCCAGCGGAAGAAGGTGGTGTCCGGCGGCGGCGACAGATCGGGCGTCCAGCCGCTGATCTTCTCCAGCGAATAGGTGTCCATCACCATGCCGCGCCAGCTCCGCGTCACGCGCTCCAGCGGCTGGCGCACCGCCGTCGTCTCGCTCCACAGCGGCAGATTGTTCTCGGGCTCGCGCCCGACATAGACGCCGGCGTGATTTCTGATTTTGCTCATGCCGGGATCGGCAAAGCCCTGGAAGCGGCCGCGCTCGTTGATTTCGATGACCGTCACCTTCCCGCGCAGCAACCAGCGCAGCATCGCATAGGTGCGATAATCCGTGGTCGCGACCCAGGTTGCGCCGGTCGACTCAACCTGCGCCAGCGTGCGCGCAGCCACCACATCGTAGCCCGCCTCGGTGCCGATCGGATCGGTGCGGCCGATCAGATTCCACGGCGCGAACATGTAATAGAGGAAGACGCAGACGACGAAGACGATCCCGGTGGTGATCGCGGTCCGCGCCCAATAGACCGTCGATTTGACGAGCCCGACCGACCAGCCCTCGAACGGCATCCGCGTGACGTTGATGGCAATTGCCGCGAAGCCGGCGGGCCACAGGAACATCGGCCAGGTGTCGCCGACCCGCAGCGTCAGGGACTTCCAGAGGAAGTAGATGAACGGCACCAGCACCGCGGTCGCCAGCAGGATCGCGACCGGCTCGCGCTTGCGATAGCCGCGCCATGCCGTCAGCGCGGTGCCGAACAGCGTCACCGGAAGCAGCACGAAGCCGACCAGGCCGAACTGCATGCCGACGAATTCGCCGACGGTGCGCAGCGTGAAGGCGCGCTCGGCGGTGGCGCGCACCGCCTGGAAGCGGAACGAGGCCCAGTCGTGCCCGGCATTCCAGATCAGCACAGGCGAGAACACGATAATCGCGATCAGCGCGGCAAGATACGGATACGGGCTGCGCAGCCAGCGCCAGCGCCAATCCGGCACCAGCGCAAAGGCGAGCACCGCCGGCGCGAACATGATCGCGGTGAATTTCGACAGCAGCGCCAGCCCGGCAAACAGCCCCGCGGCGAGCCACCAGCGTCCGTCACCACTTTGTGCAAGCCGGACCAGCGACCACAGCATCGCCACCGAAAACGGGATCAGCGCCGTATCGGGCGCGACCTTGGCCATCAAGAGGCCGTAATACAGCGCCGCCTCCGGCAACAGCAGCGCCAGCATCACGGCGCGGACGTTGTTGGCCGTCACGCGGCGGACGATGTCGGCGAGCAGGAGCTGGGTGGCCAGCATCGCCACGATGCCGCCGAGGCGGACGCCGAGATTGGTGTCGCCGAGGATCGCGGTGCCGAAGCGGATGAACCAGGCAACCATCGGCGGATGGTCGAGGAACGACAGCACGTTTTCCTTCGACCAGGTCCAGTAATAGGCCTCGTCGGTGCGCAGATCGAGCGCATGGGCGTAGACCAGCCGCATCGCGGTCATGGCAACGATCACGGCGATGACGCCCCGCCAGTCCGGCGCGCGCGAACGGGCCGGCTTAACGCTGTTGTTATCGGCTCCAGGTTCGGCTTGGGCTATCGTCACGGCGCGCTTTTTGTTCGACTCTTAACGGAGTGTCAACGTGCCGCGCGGCCCGCTCTCACGGCTGGTCCGGACCCGCGACGGTGTTCAGCGCGGGAATTAACCACTAGACTTGCCGATCATGAATCACATGGCCTCCCCCTCGCGCGAGCATTTGCAGGACATGGCCCGCGGTATCGGCCTGCGGCAGGTCCGCATCGTCACGGGGGCGATCATGTTCGCCTACCTGATCAGCCATTTCCTCAACCACGCGCTCGGCAATATCTCGACGCAGGCGCTGGCGATCGGGGTCTACTACCACACCGAATTCTGGCAGTTCCTGCCGGTCGCGATCGTGTTCTACAGCGCCTGCCTGGTGCATACCGGGCTCGGCATCTGGGCGCTCTATCAGCGCCGCGAGTTCCACTGGAAGGCGATCGAGCCGCTGCAACTGACGCTCGGCCTCAGCATCCCGATGCTGATCGTCGCCCACGTCGTCGGCGTACGGCTCGGCCAGACCCTGTACGGGCAAGAGAAGCTCTACCCCCAGGAGCTGTACACCTTCTTCATCGCCTCGCCGAACCGGCTGTGGCAGATGCTGGCGGTGCTGGTGATCGCCTGGGTGCATGGCTGCATCGGCCTGTATTTCTGGCTCCGGCTGCGTCCGTTCTTCAAGCGCGCCGCGCCGTTCCTGCTCGCCGGAGCGGTGCTGATCCCGACCCTGGCGATGCTCGGCATCTACCAGGGTGGCCGCGCCACGATCATCGACTATCAGGACCCCGACTGGCGGCGCGAGGAGCTGTCGGTGCAGAAGCTCGGCACCGCGGCGCAGGGGACCACGCTCGAGAAGATCACCGACGGCCTGACCGTCGGCTATCTCGGCCTGCTCGGCCTCGTGCTGCTGGCGCGCGGCGCGCGGGCCCTGCTGGAACGCCGCGGCGGCATGATTGCGCTGTCCTACGGCAACGGCCGCACGCTGCGGGTACCGAAGGGATTGAGCGTGCTGGAAGCAAGCCTGCGCTACAACGTACCCCATGCGAGCGTCTGCGGCGGCCGCGCGCGCTGCTCGACCTGCCGCATCCGCATCATCGGCGACCACAACGGATTGCCCGAGCCCTCGCCGCGTGAGGCCTTCGTGCTGCACCGGGTCGGCAATGACGATCCGTCGATCCGGCTGGCCTGCCAGTTGCGGCCCACCGCTGACTTGAATTTCTTCCAGCTGTTCCTGCCGAGCACGACGTCGGCCAACGCGCACGCCACCAATCCGGCACGGGTCGGCCAGGAGTGCTATCTGGTCAGCATGTTTGTCGACATGCGCGGCTCGACGCAGCTTGCCGAGAAGCGGTTGCCGTTCGACACCGTGTTCATCGTCAACCGCTTCCTCGGCGCGGTGTCGCAGGCGGTGCTGGAAGCCGGCGGACGGCCCAACCAGTTCATCGGCGACGGCATGCTGGCGCTGTTCGGGCTTGCCACCGACCGGCAGGTGGCCTGCCGCCAGGCGTTGCGCGCGGCGGCGCTGATCGCAACCCATATCGACGAGCTGAACCAGTTCCTGAGCCACGATCTGCGGGAGCCGATCCGCTTCGGCATCGGCATCCATGGCGGCGAGGTGATCGTCGGCGACATCGGCTATCGCGACCACATGGTGTTCACGGCGCTCGGCGATGCCGTCAACGTCGCGGCACGGCTGCAGGACATGACCAAGGCGCTGGCCTGCGAGGCGATCATCTCGGACGAGGTGCGCGTCACCGCCGGGCTGGCCGCCGATGCCCTGCCGGCGCAGGAGGTCGCGATCCGCGGCCGCAACGAGCCGATGACCGTGCGCACGGTCGAAAAGACGCAGCTCCTGTCAACGCTGGTCGACGACCGGCGTGCCGTCGCGGCCTGACCGGTCCATCTCCCTCTTTCCGAATGTGACCTGCCGCACATCCGACGGTGCGTTCAGCAGAGATGCTCGAACGTGCCCGGTGCCGGATGCGACTGACTGGCGATGGGTAACACTGCAACCGCGCCGCGACAGAGCTCAACGCGCATCCGAAGGAGAAGACCATGTTTCGCAAAGTCACGCTCGCTCTCGCCACTGCCGCAACCCTCGGTGCCGCCGCGCTGGCGCCGACCGCAGCTTCCGCCAAGCCGTTCTTCTGGCATCCGCATCACCATCACTTCTGGGGTGGCCCGGGCGTTGCCGTCGGCTTCGTCGACTCCGGCTGCTACGCCACCCGCCTGGTGCTGACGCCCTACGGCTATCGCTATCGCACCTTGAACGTCTGCTACTGATCGAACCTTCTACCTGGATGGAAACGCCCCGGTCGCGACCGGGGCTTTTCGTTGTTGCGACGCAACGCTGCGAAAGCTCAATTGACTTGCCGTTCCCCGGTGCGACATTTGGGCTGCGTGCATTCCATGGTGCGAAGGTGCGCAAGGTAATCTGGGGCTGGTGATGACCGGCTCACGACAGAACAGCTTCGGAGGAAGCGGGATGCTCGATCGACGAGACTTGATGAAGCGCGCCGGATTGGCCGCTTTGGTGACGGGGCTGGGATCAAGGGGCGCATTCGCCCTCGACACCGTGACGCTGCCCTTTGGCAATGGCGAGCGGCCGCTGGTGCGCTACCCGCAGAAGCGCCCGATGATCGGCCTGACCGCCCGCCCGCCGCAGCTGGAAACGCCGTTTGCGGTCTTCAACGACGGCCCGCTCACGCCGAACAATGCGTTCTTCGTCCGCTATCACCTCGCCGACCTCCCCTACAATCTCGATCCGGACAAGTTCACGCTGGAGATCAAGGGCAAGGTCGACAAGCCGCTGAAGCTGTCGCTGAAGGACATCAGGAAGCTGAAGGCGACCGATATCGTTGCAGTCAACCAGTGCTCCGGCAACAGCCGCGGCTTCTTCAGTCCGCGCGTCGCCGGCGGCCAGCTCGGCAACGGCGCGATGGGGTGCGCGCGCTGGCACGGCGTGCCGCTGAAGACCGTGCTCGACATGGCCGGCGTGCAGGCCGGAGCCAAGCAGGTCACCTTCAACGGCATGGACGGTCCGGTCAGCGACAAGACGCCGGATTTCGTCAAGGCGCTCGACATCGACCACGCACGCGACGGCGAGGTGATGCTGGCCTGGGGCATGAACGGCGAGGACCTGCCGTTCCTCAACGGCTTCCCGCTCCGCCTCGTGGTGCCCGGCTATTACGGCACCTATTGGGTGAAGCACCTCAACGAGATCACCGTGATCGACAACGTGTTCGAGGGCTTCTGGATGAAGTCCGCCTACCGGATACCGGATACGCCGAACAATGCGGTCGAGCCCGGGACCGCACCGAAGGCGACGATCCCGATCAATCGCTTCACGGTGCGCTCGTTCATCACCAGCGTTGCCGACGGCGCCAAGCTGAAGGCCGGCCGCACCATGCTGCGCGGCATCGCCTTCGACGGCGGCAAGGGCATCAAGGAGGTGATGGTCTCGACCGACGGCGGCAAGAGCTGGACGCCGGCCAAGCTCGGCAAGGACCTCGGCAAATACGCCTTCCGCGAATGGAAGCTGCCGGTGAAGCTCGCGGCCGGTCCCGCAGAGCTGAAGGTGCGCGCCACCAACAATGCCGGCGATACCCAGCCGATGGATCCGTTGTGGAATCCGGCCGGCTATCTGCGCAACGTCGTCGAAACCGTGCGCGTCACCGCGGCGTGAGGAGAAGCATCATGACCAGCAAGCTGCTTCCATCCCTCGCCGCGATCGCCATGTTGTCGATCGGCGCCGCCGTCGCCGCGCCCGTGAACTACACGGTCCCCGAGGAGACCGCGGCCTTCAAGCCGGGCCCCAACCTCGATGTGGTGCAAAACAACTGCACCGCCTGCCACTCGGCCGACTACGTCAAGACCCAGCCGCAGGGCGAGAAGTTCAAGAAGGACTTTTGGCAGGCCGAGGTGACCAAGATGATCAAGGTCTACGGTGCGCCGATCGACGAAGCCGACGTCGGCAAGATCGTCGAATACCTCTCCGCGACCTATTGAGAGACGGCCGGTTGATCCCCGCACGCCGGCCGAAAAGGCAGCGCGCGGGACCATCGATCCAATTCGGTACACTGGAACCGATCCGTTTTTGCAGCGCATCAATTGACCACGAAACGGGCAATCTGGCGTCAAACCCCCGCAAAGCGGGTTGTTTCCGGTCAAAAACACACCGTCGTTTGATCTACCCAGCTTTTTTCAAACTGCTATCCTGTCGTTGCGGACAAGCCGGTTTGTGCGGGGGCCGGCTGGTCTGTTTTCGATTGATTCCGCGGAGACGACTGGAATGCCCAAAGGTACAGTGAAGTGGTTCAACCCGACGAAGGGCTATGGATTCATCCAGCCCGCAACGGGCGGCAAGGACATTTTCGTGCATATTTCAGCAGTTCAGAAGGCTGGCCTTCAGACCCTGAACGAAGGCCAATCCGTCGAGTACGAAGAGATCGCAAATCGCGGCAAGACGTCAGCCGAGAATCTCAAGGTCTAGCGTATTAGCGCCAGATCCGGCGGCGCACTCTCGGATACCGTCCGGGAGTGGGGGCCGACCCAACATCAGACAACGTGACGTTCGGCGGGGCGGGCACGATACCCGCGCGCCACGGCGTTGAGCTTTTTTTCGGCCGCCATCGCCAGCGCGCGCCGACGTTCATCCTTTGCTCCAGCAAAGCGCGCCGCCGCCGAGTTGCCGCGTCACAGGCAGGTGCCGCTCTGACCGTTGCCGCACGGCACCCGCTTCGACAGCTCCTGAACCTTGCGCTTCGACTCGGCCTGCGCCAGCACGTCGAACACGCTTGACGGCGTGAGCTGCGTTGCCTTGCGGAAGTCCTCGGTCGCCTTGTCGGCATGGTTGAGCGCCTCATACGCCTTGGCGCGGGCGAACAGGCCCTCGACGGTCTCCTTCTGCGCAATCGCCCGGTCGAGATCCTCGACCGCCTTGTCGTAGTTGCGCAGCGCCGACCAGGTGATGCCGCGTAATGTCAGCGCCGGCTGATAATCGGGCCGCGCAGAGAGGATGAAGTTGAGATCCTTCATCGCGTTATCCGGCTTCTTCAGCCCGAGATAGGCCCGGGCGCGCAGCACATGCGGGAAGGCATCGTTGGGCGCCCGCGTGATGATCTGGTCGAAGGCGGCGATGGCACGGTCGTACTGGGACGAGGTCAGCATGGCGAGCCCGCGGCCGAGCTGGGCCGTCGGATTGTTCGGGCTTCGCTCCAGCACGCCGTCGATATCGACCAGTCCCTCATCGGCGCGGCCCTTGAGCATCAGCGCGAGGCCGCGCCACGATTTGGCGACCAGATTGGTCGGCACCAGCGCCAGGGCCTGATCGAAATCCAGCAGCGCCTTGTCGAGCTGGTTGAGGCCGATATGGGCGAGCCCGCGCTCGGTGAAGGCGAGCGTCTCCTTGGCATTCAGCGAGATCGAATGATCGTAGTCGGCGAGCGCGTCCTGCACCTTGCCGGTGCCGGCCTTGACGAGGCCGCGCGCCAGATAGGCCAACGAATTGTTCTGATCGAGCGTGATGGCACGGCCGGCATCAGCCTTGGCCTCATCGAACTGCCGCATGCCGGCGGCATTGAGCGCGCGGGACGCCAGCAGCTGCGGATCGTCCGGCTTGAGCTTGAGCAGGGCATTGAGATCGTTGCGCGCGTCCGCCAACCGGCCGAGCCGTGAATAAGCCAGTGCACGCAGGCGCAGCGCAGCCTCGTTGCGGGGGTCGCCGCCCAGCACCTGGGTTAGATTGGCAACGGCGCCCGCATTGTTGCCTTGTGCGATGAACTGCTTGGCCTGCTCGACTTGCTGGTTACCCGCCGCCGGCGCGGCTGGCCGCGCCGCCGTTGCACCTGGCGGCGGTGCGGCCTGCGGCGGCGCGGCGCCGCCTGCTGCCTTGGCGAGTTCGGCCTGCATCGCGACCGCCTGCTGGCGCTGCTGCTGGATCTCCTTGTTGTCGGAAGAACCGTCAACAGCCGGTCGAAGTCGGCAATCGCGCGGGCATAGTCGCCCTTGGCGCTGTAGAGCTGGGCGCGGGCGAAATAGGCGCTGCGCTCGGCCTGCGGCGCCTGCGCGATCGCGCGCGAGAAATCCTCGATCGCTTTATCCATGTCGCCCTTGCGGCGATAGGCCTGACCGCGCCAGTAGAACGCATTCGGCGTGCTGGCGTTGACGGCAATCGCGGTGTTGGCGTCGGCCAGCGCCGCATCGGGCTGTCCGGATTCGACATAGGCCCGCGCGCGCCCGACATTGGCGGCGGGGAGATCCTGCCGCAACGTGATCGCCTGGCCGTAATCCGAGATCGCATCGCTCCAGGCGTGCTGGTCGGCGCGCAGATTGCCGCGCGCCAGGAAGCCGAACGGGTTCTTCGGCTCGAGCTCGATCGCGCGATCGAAATCGGCGCGGGCCTGATCCGGGCTCCCTTTGCGTTGCTGGACATAGCCGCGCGCGATCAGCGCCGGCACGAACTGTCCATTCAGCTGCACCGCCGCATCGGCATCGCTGAGGGCCTGATCGATCTTGCCGCGCGCGATGTCAAATCGCGAGCGGCCGGTGAAGGCCTTGGTGCGATCCTCGGTGGAGCGTGCGGTATCGTTGATGATGCCCGAGCACGCCGCCTCGGCCTTGTCCGTCGGCGGCCCGCTGCAATCCTCGGCATCACCCGCGCGCGCCGGGCCGGCGAACAAAGGCCCAAGCAGCAACGCAAGCGCCAGCAGCTGCGGGAAACGAACGCCGCCGGTGGCGGCATCAATGCAGATCGAACGTGAACGCATGTGGTAGCCTCGGGTTGACCGAATGCTGCCGGTGTTAACGCGTCACTTGGTTCTTATGGTGATCGGCGCTGAACGTATTTTTTGGAACCATATCGTTCGAAGCTTGCTGTTCGAAGCTTGGCGTTCGGTTCCAGCATCGCACGGAACGCTATCGCTACGATCAATGAGGATGGAACAGCGCGGAACGCGCAGCTGCAATGCTCAGTCGTTCAATCTTCCGTCACCCATTTGGCGACGGTCATGACGTCAGGCGGTTGCAGATAGCCGCGGGGCCAGAGATCGACGGCCCATTCCACCTTGGTCGCGCGCTCGACGAGAACGGCGGTGTTGTGCGGCGTTTGCGCCAACGAAAATCCGCGGTAGTGGGGATCCCCGACGTCATGAAACCTGAACAGGTTCCACGCCTGCATCACCAGCATCAGGCTGGTCGTGTTCCGCGTCGTGTCCCAGCAATCATAATTGTGTTTGTCGTCGTTGGCGCGGAAGTCCGCTTTCGCCACGCGCTTGTCGGTGCCGAGGATCGGCCCCATGCGGCGGTCGAACCAGATCACGGCCTTTTGCACGGCCGCGCGTTCGGCGGCGGCATTGGCGCGGCCCGCGGCCATGATCTTGGTCAGGGCCGCCCGGTCGGCCGCGCTGAAGTCAAGCATCTCGCGACGCCGGCAGACGAAGCCGTAACAGACCGTCATCCCCGTCGCCGACGGCGGATAGATCGAGACCGAGGAATAGAGCTGCATGACGCCGGAGCTGAGCTCGGCTGCGCGGGCCGGCGCCACCGACGGCAGCGAGAGCATGAGCAAAGAAAGCGCGCCGGCAAATCCGGCCTGCATCGCTCGTATCGGCTGATCGGCGTCTTTCATGAACCACTGCCCCAACTCAACCAAAGGATTATCGCGGGTGCGTCGCGATGCCAAGACATCCGGCGCATGGCTGTGGATCGGAGCGGCTGCATGTCAGCCGACCGGCAGCGGCGCGTCGCGCTTGACTTCCTCCATCACCGCGTAGGTTCGCGTCTCCCGTACGCCCGGCAGCGCCAGCAGGGTTTCGCCGAGGAAACGGCGATAGGCGGTCATGTTGGCGACCCGCGCCTTGACCAGATAGTCGAAGCCGCCGGCCACCATGTGACACTCGAGCACTTCCGGCGCGCTCTGGACCGCCCTGGCGAACTTCTCGAATACATCAGGCGTGGTCTTGTCGAGCAGCACCTCGACAAACACCAGAAGACCAAGCCCGAGCCGGTGCGGATTGAGCCGCGCGCCATAGCCCTCGACGAAGCCGTCACGCTGCAGCCGCTTCAGCCGCTCGCCGACCGAGGTCGGCGACAGGCCGATCCTCTCGGCCAGTTCCACATTGGCAATCCGGCCATCCCCTTGCAGGATCGAGAGGATTTTGCGGTCAGTCTTGTCGATCTCTGTCATATCTACGGTTCTTCGCGAATTGGTCCTGATTTTCTAAGGCAAATCTGCTAATTTGTCTATCGAACTACGGTTCGCTAGCGCGTACGTGTTCCCATGCAATCTCAAGGAACCGCCATGCCAGACCCGTCGCCGCTCCCACCCCCGTTCACCGCGCCCTACGCGCCCGACGACGCCGCCATCGCCGCCCGCCTGCGCCAGGACGCGAGGCTCGGCGCAGAGGCGGAGGCACGGATCGACCGCACCGCAACCCGCCTGATCGAGGCGATCCGGGCCAACGACGATCCGCTCGGCGGGGTCGAGGACATGCTGCGGGAGTTCGCGCTGTCGACCAAGGAAGGGCTGGCGCTGATGGTGCTGGCGGAGGCGCTGCTGCGGGTACCCGACGCGCGCACCGCCGACCAGTTCATCGAGGACAAGCTCGGCCAGGGCGACTTCGTCAACCACGAGACCAGATCGAGCGCATTCCTGGTCAACGCCTCGGCCTGGGCGCTCGGCATGTCGGCCCGCGTGATCCAGCCCGGCGAGACGCCGCAGGGCACGATCGGGCGGCTGACGAAGCGGCTCGGTGCACCGGCGGTGCGCGCCGCGACGCGGCAGGCGATGCGGCTGATGGGCAGCCATTTCGTGCTCGGCGAGACCATCGAGGCGGCGCTGTCGCGCGCGCAATCGCATACGGCGCGCGGCTCGCGCTATTCGTTCGACATGCTTGGCGAGGGTGCGCGCACCGCCGACGATGCGCAGCGCTATTTCGAATCCTACGCCCGTGCGATCGATGCGATCGGCAAGGCGGCCGGCGATCAGCCCCTGCCCGACCGGCCCGGCATCTCGGTGAAACTCTCCGCGCTGCACCCCCGCTTCGAGGCGGTGAGCCACGCGCGGGTAATGACCGAGCTGGTGCCGCAGCTGATCGATCTCGCGCGCCGCGCCAAGGCGTTCGACCTCAACTTCACCGTCGATGCCGAGGAGGCCGACCGGCTGGAGCTGTCGCTCGACGTCATCGCCGCCGCGTTCGCCGATCCCTCGCTCGCCGGCTGGAGCGGCTTTGGCCTCGCCGTCCAAGCCTATCAGAAGCGCGCCGCCGACGTGATCGACTATGTCGATGCGCTGACGCGCGCGCTGGACCGCAGGATGATGGTGCGCCTGGTCAAGGGCGCCTATTGGGACACCGAGATCAAGCGCGCGCAGGAGCGCGGGCTCGACGGCTATCCGGTGTTCACCCGCAAGGCGATGACCGACCTGAACTACGTCGCCTGCGCGCGCAAGCTGCTGGCGCTGCGGCCGCGGCTGTTTCCGCAATTCGCCACCCACAACGCGCTGACGGTCGCAACCATCCTCGAACTCGCCGACGATCCCTTGAGCTTCGAATTCCAGCGGCTGCACGGCATGGGCGAAGCGCTCTACGCCCAGCTCGGCGAGGACCGGCCGGAGATCGCCCACCGCACCTATGCGCCGGTCGGCAGCCACCGCGATTTGCTCGCCTATCTGGTGCGGCGGCTGCTCGAGAACGGCGCCAACTCGTCCTTCGTGGCACTGGCCGCGGACAATCGCGTGTCCATCGTGGACCTGCTGCGCCGCCCGGCCGAGATCGTCGGCGCCGACGACAAGGCGTCGCACTCCGCAATTCCGTTGCCGGCCGAGCTTTATCGGCCGCAGCGCGAGAACTCGCACGGCATCGAATTCGGCGAGCGCAAGGCGCTGGGCGCGCTGACGTCGGCGATCGCGGCCGAGCACAAGGCCTCGCCTTCCACCGCCCCATCAACAACCGAGCAGGCGAATGCCGCCGTTGCCGCGGCGCGCCGGGGCTTCAAGGCCTGGAACGCCACGCCGGCCACAAAACGTGCGGCGATCCTGGACAAGGCCGCGGAGCTGCTTGAGCAGCGCCGCGCCCACTTCCTCGCTTTGCTGCAAAGCGAGGGCGGCAAGACGCTCGATGATGCGCTATCGGAAGTGCGCGAGGCGATCGACTTCTGCCGCTACTATGCCGCGCTGGGGCAAACGCTGTTCGGCGAAGGCGAGACGATGCCGGGTCCGACCGGCGAAAGCAATGTGCTGGAGCTGCACGGCCGCGGTGCGTTCGTTGCGATCTCGCCGTGGAATTTCCCGCTTGCGATCTTCCTCGGCCAGGTGACGGCGGCATTGATGGCCGGCAATGCGGTGATCGCAAAGCCGGCCGAGCAGACGCCGCGCATCGCAGCCGAAGCGGTCGCGCAGCTGCATCAGGCCGGGGTGCCGCCATCGGCCCTGCATCTGGTCCAGGGCGACGGCGCGGTCGGCGCCGCGCTGGTGGCGCATCCCGCCATCGCTGGGGTCGTCTTCACCGGCTCGACCGACGTCGCGCGGTCGATCAACCGCACGCTCGCGGCCAAGGACGGCCCGATCGTGCCGCTGATCGCGGAAACCGGCGGCATCAATGCCATGATCGTCGACGCCACCGCGCTGCCCGAGCAGGTCGCCGACGACGTCGTGACCTCGGCGTTCCGCTCCGCCGGTCAGCGCTGCTCGGCGCTGCGGCTGTTGTTCGTGCAGGACGACGTCGCCGACCGCATGATCGAGATGATCGCGGGCGCCGCGCGCGAATTAAGGATCGGCGATCCCTCGGAACCGTCGACGCATATCGGACCGGTGATCGATGCCGAGGCCAAGCAGCGGCTCGATGCGCATATCGCGCGGATGAAGCAGGAGGCGCGGGTGCATCTCGCCGGCGAGGCGCCATCAGGCAATTTCGTCGCGCCGCACATCTTCGAGCTGTCGGCGGCCGGGCAACTGAAAGAAGAGGTGTTCGGCCCGATCCTGCACGTGGTGCGCTACCGCGCCGACAAGCTCGGCGAGGTGCTGAGCGCGATCGAGGCGACCGGGTTCGGGCTGACGCTCGGCATTCATTCCCGCATCGACGACACGATCGAGCACGTGATCGACCGCCTCCAGGTCGGCAACATCTATGTCAACCGCAACATGATCGGCGCGGTGGTCGGCGTGCAGCCGTTCGGCGGCAGCGGCCTCTCCGGCACCGGCCCCAAGGCCGGCGGCCCGCATTACCTCGCGCGCTTCGCCACCGAACAGACGATCACGATCAACACCGCCGCCGCCGGCGGCAATGCGGCGCTGATGGCGGGGGTGGAGTAACGGACACCGTCATTGCGAGCCAACGGGTCGCGCGAACGCGCGCCCGATGACAGGCTCCGCGAAGCAATCCATACCTCCGCAAGCCGAAGCATGGATTGCTTCGTCGCTCCGCTCCTCGCAATGACGGCCAACAACCCGTTGCATCGTGCCCCCCAGATGGGTCAAATGGCGGTCCGATCGGGATCATTGCTTGCGATAATTCCAGCTACCGGAAAAACACCAACAAGCGCCACGGGAGCGACGGCACGATGGAAAAAGGCATTTTTGACGGGCTCAAGGTCCTGGACTGCGCGAGCTTCATCGCCGCGCCCGCGGCCGCCACCGTGCTGTCCGACTTCGGCGCCGACGTCATCAAGATCGAGCCGCCCGGCGCCGGCGACCCCTATCGCAATCTGCCCAATCTGCCCGGCTATCCATCGAGCGAGCACAATTTCGCGTGGATGCTGGAGGCCCGCAACAAGAAGAGCCTCGCGCTCGACCTCACCAAGCCCGACGCGCAGCAGGTGCTGTACAAGCTCGTCGCCGAGGCCGACGTCTTCATCACCAACATGCCGCCGCAGGTGCGCCAGAAGCTCGGCATCACCTACGACCATCTCGCCCATCTCAACGACCGGCTGATCTACGCCTCCTTCACCGGCTATGGCGAGAAGGGCGAAGAGGCCAACAAGCCCGGCTTCGACTCCAACGCCTATTGGGCCCGCTCCGGCCTGATGGATCTGGTGCGCGCCGACGAGGAGACCACGCCGGCCCGTTCCGTCGCCGGCATGGGCGATCACCCTTGCGCGATGGCGTTCTACGGCGCGATCGTCACCGCGCTGTTCCAGCGCGAGAAGACCGGCAAGGGCTCGCATGTCTCGACCAATCTGATGGCCAACGGCGTCTGGGCCAACGGCGTGCTGGCGCAGGCCAAGCTCGCCGGCGCCAAGTTCAAGAAGCGCAAGCCGCGCGAAGAGGCGCTGAACGCGGTCACCAACCACTACAAGTGCAAGGACGGCCGCTGGCTGATCCTGTCGCTGCTCAATGAAGACCGGCAATGGCCGACGCTGGCGCGCTGCATGGGCCGCGAGGACCTCATCGCCGATCCGCGCTTCGCCACCAAGGCGGACCGCCATGCGCGCTCGGTCGAGCTGATCAAGATCTTCGACGAGGTATTCGCTAGCAAAGACCTCGCCGAATGGCGCAAGATCCTCGACGGCAACGGTCTCGTGTTCGGCGTCGTCGGCATCCTCGACGACATCCCGAACGACAAGCAGATGATCGAGAACGAGGTGCTAGTGCGCTTCGAGAACGACACCATGCTGACCGTCAACAGCCCGATCTTCATCGACGGCGCGAGGAAGGTGCAGCCGCGCAAGCCGCCCGAGGTCGGCGAGCATTCCGACGAGATCCTGCGCCAGGCCGGCTACGACGATGCCACGATCCAAAAGCTGCGCGCATCCGGCGCGGTGGCGTAGCGGATCGATCTCCGTAGAGCGTCGCTTCAGCGCTTCATCCAGGCCCAGACGATGGCCACAACGATGATGCCGATGATGACCGCGAGCCCGATCGCCCAGCTGCTGACGCGGACGGCGCTGACCGCCTGACGTTCGGCCTCGTTGGCCGCGATCTCGCGGTCGCGCTGCTTGTCCTGCTCGGGAGCACTCATCGGCCGGTCTCCGCTCAAGGCTGGGCTGTTCGGGGCGTGGTCGCGACGCGGAATGTAGCATCGAATAATGACGCGCAGCCGCTTCGGTTCCGGCCGAAATCACCGGCCCTTCACGAAGCACATCCCGATGCGCGAGGCCTTCCCGGCCACCTGGCAGGCAAGGCCCTCGGCGCAGGTCCAGCCGCGGAAGCTGCGGTCGATCTCGGCGGGCCTCGCGCCCGGCAGATAGCAATGCGCGCCCCAGCCGTCGCTGTATTCGGTGCCGGCAAGCTCGGTGCTGCCGCGCAGTTGCGGCCGGTTGGAGAAGCCGCGCGAAAAGTCCGGCGCCTTGCCGTCGCGGAAGCTTGCGAGGATATCGCGGCGGCGGGGTTGGTCGCCGAAGAAATGCGGCGAGGCCGGCACCACAGTGGAGTTCGACGGCTTTGCCGCCATCCAGTCGACGCCGGGGAAATGGAAGCCGCCGATGCCGCGGGTCTGGTGGCAGCCGGCGCAGGTGACATCGTTGAGGCGCCGTTCGAAGCCGGCCAGCGACTGGATGTTTTGCAGCTTCGTTCCGTCGGCCGCGGCCTTCTGCAGGGCGCCGACGATGTCGCCATCCGAGAACACCGCGTTGCCGGCTGTGCCCTCACCCTGCACCATGCCGAACTCGGGCTCCAGCTCGCTGACATCGAAACCGGTCGGCGTCGGCGCGACCGCTGAGGTCGCGAGGAAGCGATCGGGGACCAGCAAGGTGCCGCGATCGAGCTCGGCAAAATGTTTGGGATCGAGCAGCCACGCCTTGAAGTCGCGCCTCAGTGCCTCGTCCGCCAGAATGCGGTCGCGATCGATCTGGTTCTCCAGCGGCGCCTCGGCAAAGCGCTTTGCCGCGCGGTCATAATCGAACACCTTGAGCAGATAGTCGGTGCGGAAATCGCGCACCGCGGATTTCGGCGCGTGCGCGATCTGCAGATTGGTCTCGATGCGATCGATATTGCGCGCGTCGATCAGGTCGAGCGGACCATCCTTGCCGAACAGTTTCTCCATCGCCGGCGGCGCGCTGCCGATCGCGAGCCAGCGCCGCGCGATTTCGCGGCAGCCGAGCGATGCGTCGTTGCCGTCACCCTTCGCCTTCAGCACGAGGTTCAGCGTCATCGGCAGCCGTTGCGAGACTGCGTTCTCGCCGATCGGCGGCACATCGGGGCGGGTCAGCCGGTAGATCAACCGGATCTCGCCGCAGTCTTTCGGCGCCACATAGGCGCGGTCCATGCGGTTGACGATGCCTGACAGCACGAAGCGGACGTCGGGGGATTCAAGCGGCGCGCGATCGAACAGCTGAAACGCGAAGCCGTCGCCGACACCGATGCTCTCATTCGGCAGGCTTGCCTTATGCTTTGCGACGTAGCGATCGAATTCGCGATCCAGCGCCTCGCGCACCGGAATCATCGCGGCGAGCCCGAACAGATCGCGGTTGGACAGCGGCGTGTCGGCGGAACGCTCCGGCGCAAGCATCCGGCCGAGGTTGAAGCGGCCATGATCGAGCTCGCGCAGGATGGCGGGATCGATGACAGCCGCGCCGCGCTCGAGCACGCGATCCTCGGCAGCCTGTACGGGCGCAACGCCGCGGAGCAGGACGGACATCAGCAGGAGGCATTTCAGCGCACGGCTCATGCCCCACTAACACCGCGCGGCAAACCCTATTCAAGAAAAAAGGCGCTTCACATCGTGGTGAAGCGCCTTGGTGTTGTCGCGTTTCGGCGATCAGCGCGAAACGATCAGGCCCTTGCTGGTGACGACCACCCAGCGGCCATCCTGCTTGCGGATGGCGTCGACACGGCCGAGGCCCGGGACGGGGTCGCCGGCGTAAACCTCGTAGATGCCGCCGCGGCCCTCGATCAACGCGCCGCCATTGCCGACGTCGCGCAGCGACCAGCCGTCGACCACCGGCAGGCGGCCGACCTCGGGCCTGGGCGCGGCCGGGGCCGCCGCGGCAGTCGCCGGGGTGATCGAGCCCGTGACCTCACGGGCGGGCGTCGCCGCGGCGACGGTCGTCTGCGGCGTGGCGCGGAGCTTGTCGACCGCCTCGCTGAGCTTGTTAAGCTTGGCCATCGGCTCGGCCTGGGCCTTCTCGACCTTCTCGATCCGGTCGCTGGCCTTGCTGAACTGGGCCTGGCCGGCCTTGGCGGTCTGCTCGACGCTGGCCTTCAGCGCGGCGATTTCGGATTCGATCCGGGCGAGCGCGGCATCGGCCGCTTCCTTCGCCGCCGCGTCCTTGGCAGCCGTATCCGTCGCGGAGGCGACGGCGGGGGTGGCAAGATGGCCGAGCCCCGCGGTCGCGAGCGCACCGCCAACGGCGCCGGCCACGGTCGCCAGCGCGATCACCGCGGCCATCGCCCCGATCCGGCGCGGGCCGGCCGGCTTGCCTGCCGCCTTGGCCGCCTGCTCGGCGCCCGGCCTGGATGCGGTCGCCTCATGGTCCCAGGTGCGGTCACCCGGCGCCATGATCATCAGCTTGCCCGGAAAATGCGGCTCTTCCCGCTTGCCGGTCTCGACCTTGGGCACGTCCATATTGGTCGGCTCGACCTTGGCCTCGACCTTCGGCTCGATCGTGGACCCGATCTTGGGCTCGATCTTGGGCGGTTCAACCTTCGAGGGTTCAATCTTGGGCGCGTCCATCCGGGGCGCGTCCGCCTTTGGCGACGTCTCTTCCTGCTCGGGCGCAAGCCGGGGAGCTTCGACACCGGTCGCGGCCATCACGGGCTCGCTTTTCGCCGCCGTTTCGGCGCCGGTTTGACCGCTGACCGGCTCGCTCTGCTGCTCACTCACGTTCAAAGTCTCCAGACTAGGTTGACAATTCGGTAACTTTTATTGCTTGCGAAATGGTTACCCCGCTCCGCCATTACCTAAATTTTAGGGAGTTTTCCGGGCCGGATTTGGGCGATGCTGCCCTGCGGCAATCTGCGCCGCTTCCGTTTGCGCGCGGCGCTTTCCCGATTAACATACCGCCATCTTCCAGCCAGAAGGCAGGAGAGCGCCATGACGATCGAGAAATGCATCAAGGAATTTGGTGTCGATGACGTCATCTTTGAGGAAGGCTCGACCGGCCGCGAGCTGTTTGTCGTGCTCGACGGCAAGGTCGACATCGCCAAGATCGATCGCGGAAACAAGACTGTTATCGTCAGCCTCGGCAAGGGCGAGTTCTTCGGCGAGATGGCCGTGATCGACGGCTCGGCGCGCTCGGCGACCGCGATCGCCTCAGCGCCCGCGACGCGGGTGATGCGGATCAACCACGCCCGCTTCGTCTATCTGGTCAGCCAGCAACCGGCGTTTGCGCTGATGGTGATGGATGCGCTCTCGAAGCGCCTGCGCGCATCCAACGCGGTCACTTACCGGACGGCGGCAACCCCATGAGCGACCGCAAGCCAAGCCCGTTCAAGACGCTGTTCGACGCCGAGGTCGCAACGCTGATCCAGGCTGCCGACGACGTCTATCAGATCCGCTTCAAGAACCGTGCGGCGAACGCCTATCTGGTGCGCGGCAGCAAGCGGACGATCATGATCGACGTCGGACTGTCGACCAACTATCCATCGCTCATTGCCTGCCTCAACCATCTCGGGGTGACGCCCGAGATGATCGACATGGTGGTGCTGAGCCATGAGCATCTCGACCACATCGGCGCGGCCTATCATTTCCACGGCAGCGCCTATATCGCCGCGCACCGGCTCGCCGCCAACAAGATCATGCTGCGCGACGATTTCTCGATGCTGCGCAAGATGTTCAACGAGCCGAACGTGCCGATCGATATCGACATCTGGCTCGAGGAAGGTAACCTGATCGACCTCGGCAATTTCCGCCTCAACGTGATGTACACGCCCGGCCACACCTCGGCCTGCATCACGCTGTTCGACCAGGACAAGGGCCTGCTGTTCGCCGCCGACACGCTGATGCCCGGCGGCGTGATGGGCGGCGTGTTCGGCTCCGGCTCGATCGCCGACTACATCCAGTCGCTGGAGCGGCTGAAGGGCCTCAACTCGAAGATCCTGCTGTCGGGTCATGGCCGGCTGTCCGATACGCCGCAGGATGATGTCCGGATCGCGCTGCAGCGCTCGCACGGCCTGCTCGAGGACACCGCGCAACTGTTCGACGCGCTCGACGCGCGCTCGAATTTCGAGCCGATCATGCAGTCGGTGCGCGACCTCAACAAGCTCGACGATTGACGCTTGGTTCTTCCCCGTCGTTGCGAGCCAACGGGTCGCAATGACGTTCGGGCGACCGAGCACCTTCACATTTGACAAATCCACGCCCGGCCTGTTCAACAGCGGCAACAACAACGCTGAAGAAAACAGGGAGCGAGGACCATGAAGCTTTACGACTCGATCGGACCCAATCCGCGCATCGTGCGCATGTTCATGGCGGAGAAGGGCATCGAGATACCCAAGCAGACCGTCGACCTGCGCAAGGGCGAGAACCGCGAGACGGAACACCTGAAGCGTAATCCGCACGGCCAGATGCCGGCGCTCGAGCTGGATTGCGGCAACTACCTCTCGGAAATTACGGCGATCTGCGAATATCTCGAGGAGAAGCACCCCTCGCCCGCGATGATCGGCACCACGCCGGAAGAGCGGGCGGAATGCCGGATGTGGACGCGCCGCGTCGATCTCAACATCGCCGAGCCGCTCGCCAACGGCTACCGCTTCGGCGAAGCGCTGAAATTCTTCGAGAAGCGCATTCCCGTTGCGCCCGAAGCCTCGCCCGGCCTGAAGATGATCGCCGCCAACCGCATCAAATGGCTCGATGACCAGATGGCCGACGGCCGCGACTATATCTGCGGCAAGCGCTTCACGCTCGCCGACATGCTGCTCTATTGCTGGCTCGATTTCGGCAACCAGGTCGGCCAGCCGCTGGACCAGTCGAACGCCAACATCGTCGCCTGGTTCAGCCGCGTCGGCGCGCGGCCATCGGTGAAGGCGTAGACCCTCTCTCTACCGTCATTCCGGGGCGCGCGTAGCGCGAACCCGGAATCTCAAGCCAGTACCCCTGGATTCCCCGATGCGCGATTGCGCATCTGAGGTTCGATGCTCTCGCATCGCCCCCGAATGACGAACTCAAATCACCACCGGCTTGTCCGGCAGCTCGTTCGGGCCGGCCGGCGGCGGAAAATACTTCGCCAGCTCGCGCGACACCGCCTCAATCCCCTTGATCACGCCCTGCTCGAACCGGCCGGCCCGGAAGTCCGTTTCCATCGTGCGGCAGATCGCCTCCCAGCCGGCATGGCTGACCTTCGCGTCGATGCCGCGGTCAGCGACGATCTCGACGTCGCGGTCGGCGAGCAACAGATAGATCAGAACGCCATTGTTGTGATCGGTGTCCCAGATCCGCAAATGCGAGAACACGTCGAGCGCGCGCTCCCGCGCAGGCTGATTGCGGAACAGCGGCACGCCGTCGAGCGCGCCCTCGACGACGAAACGGATTTGGCCGGAATGAGTGGCCTCGCCGGCCTTGATCGCCCGCTCGATGGCGTCGAGCACGCGCGGCGGAAAATCACGCCGCACCCGCCAGCGGTGTTCGAGCAGATGCTTGCCAATGCGCTTGATGCCCATGCCTACCAGCTCCCCGAGGCGCCGCCGCCGCCGAAGCTGCCGCCTCCGCCGCTGAAGCCGCCGCTATCGCTCGAGCTCGAGCCGCTGCTCCAGCCCCCGCCGCCGGACCAGCCGCCGGAATAACCGCCGCCGCGCCGGTACGGTCCCGAGCCTGCCGCCGGACCGCCAAAGTTCAATCCGCCGAAGATCAGCGCCGCGATGGCGGCGAACAGGCCGACCACCAGCGCCGTGGCGAGCGAGCCGGCCACCATCCAGGTGAAGACGCCGACGACACCGCCGGTCGCGACCGAGCCCAACAACCGTCCCAGTATCCCACGCAACACGCCGGCCACGATGATGACGATAAAGATCGTCACCGGATTGGCGAAGTCGACCAGGTTCGGCCCTTGCCAATGCTCGGGCTCCGGCGCCGGCAATTGCTCGCCATTGATCAGGCGGATCATCCGGTCGACGCCGGCCGAGATGCCGCCGGCGAAATCGCCGGCCTTGAATTTCGGCGTGATGTCTTCGTCGATGATGCGATGGGTGACGGCATCGCTCAGCACGCCTTCGAGGCCGTAGCCGACCTCGATGCGCAAATGCCGATCGTTCTTGGCGACGACGAGGAGCGCACCGTCGTCGATCTTCTTGCGCCCGATCTTCCAGGCCTCGGCCACGCGGATCGAGAACTGCTCGATGGTTTCTTCGCCAGTAGTGGGCACGATAAGGACTGCGATCTGGCTGCCCTTGCGGGTCTCCAGATCCTTCAGCCGGTCGGTCAGCGATGCGACATCGCCGGCGGACAGCGTCCCGGTCTGGTCGACGACGCGGCCGGTGAGCGGAGGCACCGCGACCTCAGCCCATGCCGGGCACACCAAGCCCAGCAGGAAGGCGAGCAGGATAACGCGTGCGGCGGTCATCGCGATGCGCGCACGCCGGCGTTATTTCGACGGCGCCGGGGCCGGCGACGGATTATTGAAATCGACCTTCGGCGCGGTCGATATTTCCTTTTCATTGTCGACCGTGAAGTTGGGCTTCTCCTTGTAGCCGAACGCCATCGCGGTCAGATTGTTCGGGAAGGTGCGGATGCCGACATTGTAGTCCTGCACCGCCTTGATGTAGCGATTGCGCGCCACCGTGATGCGGTTCTCGGTGCCCTCGAGCTGCGCCATCAGGTCGCGGAACAGCGCATCCGATTTCAGCTGCGGATAATTTTCAGTGACGACCAAGAGCCGCGACAGCGCACTGGTCAATTCGCCTTGCGCCTGCGTGAACTTCTGGAACGCAGCCGGATCGTTGAGCACCTCGGGCGTTGCCTGGATGCTGCCGACCTTGGCGCGCGCGTTGGTGACGCCGAGCAGCACGTCCTTCTCCTGCTGCGCAAAGCCCTTCACCGAGTTGACCAGGTTGGGCACGAGATCGGCGCGCCGCTGGTACTGGTTCACCACCTCCGACCAGCCCGACTTGACCTGCTCGTCATTGGTCTGGATCGCGTTGTAGCCGCAGTTGGTCAGGCTCAATGTCGCCAGCGCTGCGAGCACGGTCCAAAGCTTGCGCATGAAGATGGTCCTCCCCGGTGGATTCTGCATCAGCTTAACAGATTTTCGTCGGATAATCCCGTGCGGCGGATTTCGCGGCTTCTTTTGCGGATCATGACGCTTGCCTATCCGTGCCCGCGCCGTTCATCATGGCAAAAAAATCGATCGCGGGAGGATCCATTGGCGTCTGAACAATTCGAGACGATTGTTGTCGAACGGCCCGAGCCCGCGATTGGGCGGATCGTGATGAACCGCCCCGAGGCTCGCAACGCCCAGAACCTGCAAATGACCTACGACCTCAACGCTGCCTTCTACCGGGCGGTGCAGGACGACGCGGTCAAGGTCATCATCCTCGCCGGCAACGGCCCGCATTTCTCGGCCGGTCATGATCTGCGGCCAGGAGCCAAGAACCAGGCGGGTGTCGATTTCCCGCCAGTCGGAAATTGGGGCGGCTTCGCCGAGCCGAACGCCCATGGCCGCTTCGCGCGCGAGCAGGAGATCTATCTGCAGATCACAAGGCGCTGGCGCAATCTGGCAAAACCGACGATCGCCGAGGTGCACGGCAAGTGCATTGCCGGCGGCCTGATGCTGGCCTGGGCCTGCGACCTGATCGTTGCCAGCAACGATGCCGAGTTCTGCGACCCCGTGGTGACGATGGGCGTCTGCGGCGTCGAATGGTTCGTGCATCCCTGGGAGCTCGGCGCGCGCAAGGCCAAGGAGATGCTGTTCACCGCCGACGTCTGGAGCGCCGACGAGGCGCATCGCCTCGGCATGGTCAATCACGTGGTGCCGCGCGGCGATCTCTCGTCGTTCACGCTGGCGCTGGCGCGGCGGATCGCCGCCAAGCCTGCCTTTGCGCTGAAGCTTTCCAAGGAGGCGGTTAACCGCTCGATCGACATCATGGGGCAGCCGGCCGCGATCGATCAGGCCTTCGCGCTGCATCAGCTCTGCCACGCCCACAATCTTCAGGAATTCGGCATGGTGGTGGATCCCGCGGGCCTGCATCCCTCCGTCAAGAAAACCGCCAACGTGTAGCAAGCCAGATGGACCTCACCCTCAGCGACGAGCAGCGCCTGCTGCGCGAAAGTGCCGACCGCTTCGTGGCGGAAACCTTTAATCCCGAGCATCGCAAGAAAGCGGCGAACGATCCGCTGGGTTATTCGCCCGCGATCTGGAAACAGTTCGCCGAGCTCGGCTGGCTGGCGCTGCCAATCAGCGAAGCCCATGGCGGGCTCGGCGGCGGCGCGATCGAGATCGGACTGTTGATGGAAGCGTTCGGCCGCGGGCTGGTGTCCGAGCCGTTCCTCTCCACGGTCGTGATCGGCGCCGCGCTGGTCGCCGAATGCGGTACCGAGGCGCAGAAGCAGGCGATCCTGCCCAAAATCACCGAGGGCGCGCTCACCCTCGCCTTCGCGCATTCGGAGCGCGCCGCGCGCTTCGACCTCGCTTATGTCGACACCACGGCCAGCAAGACGGCCGATGGCTGGCGGTTGAGCGGCAGCAAGATCGCCGTGCTCGACGGCGCTGCAGCCGACCAGATCATCGTCTCGGCCCGTATCGCCAACGCCAATGGTGCATCCGGCAAGCTAGGCCTGTTCCTGGTGCCGGCGGGGACGCCCGGGCTCACTCTGCGCGACTACGCGCGGCTCGGCGGCGGGCGCGGCTGCAATCTCGATCTGAAGGACGTGCCGTTGCCCGCCGATGCGCTGCTCGGCGACGGCAGCGATGCGCTGCCCGCGATCGAAACCGTGGTCGACCGCGCGATGGCCGCGCTCGGCGCGGAGGCGGTCGGCATCATGCAGACGCTGCTCGACACCACGCTCGAATACACAAAAATCCGCAAGCAGTTCGGCCGGCCGCTATCGACCAACCAGGTGATCCGCCATCGCCTCGCGGACGTGGCGATGCAGGTCGACGAGGCGCGCTCGATGGCGTTGCGTGCCGCGCTGATGGCCAACGCCGAGCCCGTGGCCCGCAGCCGTGCGGCGTCCGGCGCCAAGGCGAAGATCGGCAAATGCGCGCGCTTCGTCGCCGAGCAGGCGGTGCAGCTGCACGGCGCGATGGGCGTCACCGAGGAGCTCGACATCGGCGCCTATTTCAAGCGGCTGCTCGCCTTCGATACGCTGTTCGGCAACAGCGCCCATCATTACCGCCGCCACGCCGCGCTCAGCGGCCGCGCCCACGCCTAACGGAGAGCGCACCATGGATCTCACCTTCAGCGCCGAGGAACGCGCCTTCGAGCAGGAAGTCCGCGAGTTCATTGCCGGGAGCCTCACGCCGGAGATGAAGCGCGCCACCGCGCTGACGCCGTCGGTGTTCTCCGACCCCGATATCGGCATGGCCTGGCAGCGCGCGCTGCACAAGAAGGGCTGGGGCGCCCCGGGCTGGCCGGTGGAACATGGCGGACCGGACTGGACGCCGGCCCAGCGCTGGATCTTCGAGGCCGAATGCGCCCGCGCCGGCGTGCCCAATGTCAACGTGATGGGGGTGAAGATGGTCGGCCCCGTCATCATCGGGTTCGGCTCGCCCGAGCAGCAGAACTTCTACCTGCCGCGGATTCTCTCCGGCGAAGACTACTGGTGTCAGGGCTATTCCGAGCCGGGCTCGGGCTCCGACCTCGCCTCACTGAAGACCCGCGCGGTGCGCGACGGCGACGACTACGTCATCAACGGCACCAAGATCTGGACCACGCATGCGCACCACGCCAACCGCATGTTCGCGCTGGTGCGCACCAATGACGGCGAGCGGCAGCAGGACGGCATCAGCTTCATCCTGATCGACATGAAGACGCCGGGCATCACCACGCGCCCGATCCTGACCATCGGCGGCGACCACGAGGTCAACCAGGTGTTCTTCGACGACGTCCGGGTACCCTTCGCCAACCGCGTCGGCGAGGAAGGCAAGGGCTGGACCTACGGCAAGTACCTGCTCGAATTCGAGCGCGGCTCCGGCATCGCGTCGGCCAAGCTGCGCGAGGCGCTGAAGACGATCTCCGATCTCGCAGTCTCCGAGATCACCGGCCGCGCCATCGAGGATCCCGACATCGCGATCCGCATGTCGGAGGTCGAGGTCGATATCGATGCGCTCGAGATGACCGAGCTCAGGGTGCTGTCGGCGCTGCAGACCGGGCAGAATCCCGGCGCGGTGTCGTCGCTGATCAAGCTCCGCGTCAGCGAGATCCGCCAGGCGGTGACGCGGCTCGGCGTCGACGTGATCGGCCAGGATGGGCTTGCCGTCGAGCCGGCGCGGCCGTTCTACCGGCTCAACCACGAGCCGGCGATCCCCGAAGAACTGCTGCCGGTGGTGCCGGAATATCTCAACGGGCGCGCCTATACGATCTTCGGCGGCTCGTCCGAGATCCAGCGCGACATCATCGCGAAGATGGTGTTGGGGCTGTAGGGCACCGTCGTTCCGGGGCATCGCAAAGCGATGAACCCGGAACCTCGATGTTGTGGCGCGAGCTTTCGGGTTCGCGTTGGCACGCCCCGGAATGACACTACGCCGCCGTCACCTTGGCGTCGCGGATCGCCTGCCAGATCTTTGACGGCGTCAGCGGCGTGTTGAGCTGGGTGATCCCAACTTCGCTCAGCGCATCCATCACGCCGTTGGTGATGCAGGGCGGCCCACCGATCGCACCGGACTCGCCGCAGCCCTTGGCGCCCAGCGGATTGGTCTTGCACGGCGCGGAGCCATCGAGCGTCACCGTGATCGTCGGAATGTCGTCCGCGCGCGGGATGCAATAGTCCTGATAGCTCGCGGTCAGCAACTGGCCTTCCTCGCTGTAAGCTACGCCTTCGTAGAGTGCCTGGCCAATGCCTTGGACAACGCCGCCATGCACCTGCCCCGTCACCAGCATCGGATTGACCGCGACGCCAACGTCGTCGACCGTGGTGTAGCGCACCACCCGCGTGACGCCGGTCTCGGGATCGATCTCGACCTCGCAGATATGGGTGCCGTTCGGCCAGCTCGGCCCGTCGACATTGCCCTCGCTCTCGACCGAGAGCTTTGCGCCGTTTTCCTTCGCCGCGATTTCGAACAGGCTGATGCGCCTGTCGGTGCCGACCACGGTGAGGATGCCGTCGCGATACTCGATGTCCTCGACGGAGGCTTCCAGCAAGTTGGAGGCCTTGTCGCGCGCCTTGTTGATCATGTCGTTGCTGGAGACCGCAACCGCGGTGCCGCCGACGAACAGCGAGCGCGAGCCGACACTGCCGAAGCCGGTGGCGAGGTCCGTGTCGCCCTGGATGACGTCGATCTTGTCCATCGCGATGCCGAGCGTATCGGCGATCATCTGGGTGTAGGTGGTGGCGAGGCCCTGCCCCATCGCCATCGTGCCGGAATGCAGAATGATGCGGCCCTCGGCGGTCGCGTGCAGCGAGACGTTCTCGGTGTGGGCGCGGCCGCCGGTCCATTCGATGTAGCTGGTCAGGCCGCGGCCGTAGAGCAGGCCCTTCTTCTTCGCCGCCTTCTTGCGCCCGGCAAAGCCGTTCCAGTCGGCCAAATCGGACGCGCGCTCCAGCATGTGCGCGAAGGCACCGGAATCGTACACCTGGCCGACCGCATTGGTGTAGGGCAGCTGCGCCGGCTTGATGTAGTTGACCTTGCGGATGGTGCGCGGATCCATGCCGATCTGGCGCGCGGCGGCGTCGAACAGCCGCTCGACGATGAACACCGCTTCGGGCCTGCCGGCGCCGCGATAGGCGCCGACCGGCGCGGTGTGGGTCATCACCGACTTCACCTCGAAATGCACCAGCGGCAAATCGTAGACGCCGGTCTGCACGAACGGGCCGAGCACCAGCGGAATGATGTTGGCGGTGCCCGACGAATAGGCGCCGGTGCCGCCGATCGAGCGCACCCGATAGGCCAGCACGCGGCCCTTGGCGTCGAGCGCGAACTCGCCGGTCGAGGTCAGATCGCGGCCATGGGTGCCGCCGACGAACTCGTCGGTGCGGTCGCCGCGCCAGCGGATCTTCTCGTTCAGCTTGGTCGCGGCATAGGCGACGATGCCGTCTTCCGGATACAGGCTGGTCTTCTGGCCGAAGCCGCCGCCGATGTCGCCGACCAGCACGCGCACGCTGTCCTTCGGCCGCTTCAGGATCGATTCCGCCAACAGGTCGCGGGTCGAGCCCGGGGTCTGCGACTGCACGTGGAGAATCAGCCGGCCGGTCTTCTTCTCGATCTCGGCAATGGTCGAGCGCGGCTCCATCGCCGACGGCACCAGGCGCTGGCTGACCAGGTCGAGCAACACCTTGTGCGCGGCGTTGGCGAAGGCCTCCTCGACCTTGGCGGCATCGCCATAGCTCATCGCGGCCACGATGTTGTCGGGCGCCTCCGGCCAGACCGCCGGCGCGCCCGGCTTGATCGCCTCGGCCGGATCGACCACCGAGGGCAGCACCTCGTAATCGATCTCGATCGCTTCAGCCGCGGTCTGCGCCAGAACCCGTGAGGTCGCGACCACGGCCGCGACGCCCTCGCCCGCGTAACGCACCACCTCATGCGCCAGCAGGCGCCGCGGCGGCACGGTCATCGGCGAGCCGTCGGGCCGCTTGAAGATCGCAAGCGTCGGCAGCGTGCCGATATCGTCCTTGACGAGGTCGGCGCCAGTATAGACGGCCTTGACGCCGGGCATCTCCAGCGCCGCCTTGGCATCGATCGACTTGATGTTGGCATGGGCGTGCGGCGAGCGCAGCACGTGCAGCCAGAGCGCGCCGTCCTGCGGCTTGTCGTCGATGAAATGCCCCTTCCCGGTGACCAGCCGCTGGTCCTCCAGACGCTTGACTGGCTGGCCCGCACCAAAACGCATATTGCCGGGAAGAATGTTCATCAGAGGGTCCTTCGAGCTTCCAAGAATTTCCAGAGAATTTGGCGGGGGTTTTAGCGGATTTTGGCGGCCTGACAACCACGCGCCGGCCGGAGGACAGGCGCCTCGTCGCGCGGCGCGCGGAAGCACAATCCGGTGGCACGCGTCAGGCCATCAACGACATTATTGCGCCCGGCCGATATCGACGATGGCGACCTCGATATCGCGCGCCGAGCCGTCGCGGTTCACGCTGAGCCGCACTTTCTTGCCGACCCCGATCTGCTCGAGCTGGTCGGCCAGATCGGAGAGCCGGTGGACCGGCTTGCCGTCGACCGCGTTGATCACGTCGCCGAGCTCACCGGTCGACATGTCGACCCCGCGTATCCCGGCGCGCTCGGCCGACGACCCCGGTGTCGTGCGCACCACGATCAATCCTTCGGCACCGATACGGGTGGCGACCGCCTCATTGGCGGTGACGATGCCGATCCCCGGCGTCGGCACGCGGCCGTTGCGGATCAGCTCGGGCACCACGCGATTGACGATGTCGACCGGGATCGCAAAGCCGATGCCGGCATTCGAGCCCGACGGCGACAGGATCGCCGTGGTCACGCCGATCAGCCGGCCGGCGGAATCGAGCAACGGGCCGCCCGAATTGCCCGGATTGATCGCGGTGTCGGTCTGGATCACGTTGGAGATCTCGCGGCCGCTCGAGGTCGGCAGCCGACGCTTGAGGGCGCTGATGATGCCGCTGGACATCGATTGATCGAGTCCGAACGGGTTGCCGATCGCATAGGCAAACTGGCCGACCTTGAGATCGGCTGAGCTGCCGAGCGCTAACGACGGCGGCAGCTTGCGCGCGCTGCGGATGCGCAGCACGGCCAGATCGTAGTTCGGCGCCGTGCCGACGATCTCGGCGCGTACCGCCTCGCCGGAGGCAAAGCGGATCGCGACCTGGCTTGCGTTCTGCACCACATGGTTGTTGGTGACGACGTGGCCGTCATTGTCCCAGACAATGCCGGTGCCTGACGCCGCGCCGCCGCCCTCCTGCTCATCGCTCAGCGGATTGGCGGCGGTTTGCGTCACCACCTGCACGACCGACGGCGAGACCTTCTCGAAGATCTCGACATTGGCCTTTTCGGCATCCGACAGCGCGCCGCGCTCGGCGACGGCGCGGGCAGCCGGGCCGCTCCACGGCGCCTGACGGATGCTGCCGGCCGCGAATATCAGCAGAATGGCCGCGATCACGGTCAGGACAAGGACGGTACGCCGATTCATTGGTGTGCTCCACGCAACAAACGCGCTGACCAAGCGGAGGTTTCCGGCATAGCCAAGGCGGATTGCCCGGCATTTTGCCGCGCAGCCCCCGACGGCTTCAGGCCAGATCGCGCAACGCCGCCTCGACCACCTTGCGCTGCTCGGCCGTGAGCGGCGCCTGCGGCGGCACGGGATCGCCGACGTCGTAGCCCTGGCTCGCGAGCCCGGCCTTGATGCAGGCGGCGAGGTTGAAGCGGGCGAACGCCTCGTTGATGCGCCACAACTTGCGCTGCAGGGCCATCGCCTCGTCCCAGCGGGTGCGGCGGCACAGATTGTAGAGCTCGACGCTCTGCCGCGGGATGATGCAGGCCGGGCCCGCCATCCAGCCATGGCCGCCGATCAGCATCACCGCGGCCGGAATATGAGCGGAGGCCGAGAACACTTTCAGGCTGTCGCCACAGCGGTTCATGATCGACAGCAGCCGGCCGGTGTTGGTCGAGGCGTCCTTGATGTAGCCGATGCGCGGATGCTCGGCGAGCCGCGCGATGACGTCGAGCGTGAGGTCGGAGCGCTGGAAATTCGGATTGGTGTAGATCACGACCGGAATGTCGACGGCATCGGCGATGGCGCGGAAATAGGATTCGACCTGCGCATCGGCGACTGGGAAATAGGCCTCCAGGATCGCGAGGATGCCGCTCGCGCCGCGCTTCTGGTAGGCCTTGGCCTGCGCCACCGCATCCGCCGTCGAAGTCGAGGCGACGCCGGCGACCACGGGCACGCGGCCCTGCGCGGCCTCGATCGTGGTCTGCACCACCTGCATGCGCTGCGCATTGTTGAGATAGGCGAACTCGCCGGTCGAACCGAGCGGCGTCAAGCCGTGGACGCCGGCCTTGACCAGATCGTCGCAGAGCCGGCCCAGCACCTCGGTGCGGACATGGCCGGCGGGGTCGACCGGGGACACCAGGTACGGAAAGACGCCGTGGAAATCAGCCATTTGCGAGCCTCGTTGACGGCGAGACATAATCGGGATCGTGCGCAAAGGGAAGCGGCGCGCCGCTGCGCAAGGCGCCGAGCACCGCTGCGAAATCCGTCCCAGCGCGGAAGCCGAGCAGCCGTTCGGCCTTGCCGGCGTCGTAGATCCGGCCGATCGATTTCGGCAGACGCCAGCCGCGCCGCGCGAACAGCGCCGGCGCATCGGGGAAATGGCGCGCGATCACGCCAGCCGCGTCCGTCTTCAGGTCGGCGACGTCGCCGCGCGCAAACGGCGTCGGCGCGCTGATCACAAAGACCTCGAAGCCGCGGATCTTGTCCAGTGCCACGACATGGGCATCGGCGGCGTCCTCGACCGTGAGGCGGCGGTACAGCAGCTCGGTCGCCTTCAGGTTCTCACCATGGATGTCACGGATGGTGTCGTCATCCTCGGGGAAGAAGCGGCTGGTGCGCAACACCGCGCAGTTCAGCCCGTGCTCGCGACTATACAGGCGGCACAGCCCTTCAGCGGCGAGTTTTGTCACTCCGTAAATGTTGCGCGGCTCGAGCGGTCCTGTCGTCTCGTCGAGCCACACCGCAGCATGGCCTTCCTCGTCGCGGATCGCCTGCGAGATCATCAGCGAGGTCGTCGAGGTGAAGACGAAACGGTCGTGGCCGGCAGCCACTGCTGCCTGCAGCAAATTGAGCGTGCCTGTGACGTTGACGTCGACAAAGGCCTGCGGCGCGAACCGCGCGATATCGGGCTTGTGCAGCGCCCCGCCATGGATCACGGCCTCGATGCCGTGATCGGCGAACACACGCTCGACCACCGATCGTTCGGCTACCGAGCCTGTGACATCGGTCGCCTCACCCGCGACGACGTCGAGGCCGACCACGTCATGGCCGGCCTGTCGAAGCCGCGGCGCGAGGAAACGGCCGAGCCAGCCGGAGGAGCCGGTCAACAATATTCGCATGAATTCCGCCCGGCCCGCGCCTTTCAGAACACCTTGGCGATCGCGGCCTGCGCATCGCCCTGGATCTGCTTCAGATGATCCGGCCCGCGGAAGCTTTCGGCGTAGATCTTGTAGACATCCTCGGTGCCGGAGGGACGCGCGGCGAACCAGCCCGCCTCGCTTTCGACCTTGATGCCGCCGAACGGCTGGTCGTTGCCCGGCGCCTTGGTCCTGACCGCGCGCACGGCATCGCCGGCGAGCTGCGTCATGTTGAGCTGCTCGGGCCCGAGCGCCTTCAGCGCGTTCTTCTGCTTCGGCGTCGCCGCCACATCGATGCGCTCGTAATAGGGAACGCCGAGTTCGGTGGTCAGCTCGCCGAACAATTCGCTCGGATCGCGGCCGGTCTTGGCGATGATCTCGGCTGCCAGGAGGCCGAGGATGATGCCGTCCTTGTCGGTGGTCCACACCGAGCCGTCGCGCTTCAGGAACGAAGCCCCCGCGCTCTCCTCGCCGGCAAAGCCGAAGCCGCCGCTGCCGAGCCCGTCGACGAACCATTTGAAGCCGACCGGCGTCTCGACCAGCTTGCGGTTCAGCTTCTTCGCGACGCGATCGATGATCGAGCTCGACACGATGGTCTTTCCGATCGCGGCGTCCTTGCTCCATTGCGGCCGGTGCGCGAACAGATAGGCGATCGCGGTGGCGAGGAAGTGGTTCGGGTTCATCAGCCCGTTCGAGCGGGTCACGATGCCGTGGCGGTCGGCGTCGGTGTCGTTGGCAAAGGCGACGTCGAACCGGTCGCGCATCCCGATCAGGCTCGCCATCGCATAAGGCGACGAGCAGTCCATCCGGACCTTGCCGTCCCAGTCCGCGGTCATGAAGCGGAAGGTCGGATCGACGGCCTCATTGACGACGCTGGCGTTGATGCCGTAGCGCGCGATGATCGGCTGCCAGTAATGCACCGCCGCGCCGCCGAGCGGGTCGATGCCGATCTTGACGCCGGCGGACTTGATGAGCGCCAGATCGACGGTGTTGCCGAGATCGGCGACATAGGGCGTGATGTAGTCGTGCAGATGCGTGGTCGCGGCCTTGCGCGCGCGATCGTAGAGCATCCGCGCCACGCCCTTGAGGCCGGTCTCGATATAGCGGTTGGCGTTCTTCTCGACCACGGCGGTGACATCGGTGTCGGCCGGGCCGCCATGCGGCGGATTGTATTTGTAGCCGCCATCCTCCGGCGGATTGTGTGACGGCGTGATGACGACGCCGTCGGCAAGGCCCGTGCTGCGGCCCTTGTTGTAGCTCAGGATCGCATGCGAGATCACCGGCGTCGGCGTGTAGCCGCCCTGCGCATCGATCATGATCTCGACGCCGTTCGCCGCGAACACCTCGACCGCGCTGGCCAGCGCCGGCTCGGCCAGCGCATGGGTGTCGATGCCGATGAACAGCGGCCCGGTGAGGCCCTTCTCGCGCCGGTAGTCGCAGATCGCTTGTGTGGTGGCGAGGATGTGGTCCTCGTTGAAGGAATTCTTCAGCGACGAGCCGCGATGGCCCGAGGTGCCGAACGCAACCCGCTGGGTGGGATCGGTGGCATCGGGCTTGCCGGCAAAATAGGCCGTGACCAGCCGCGGCACATTGGCGAGCGAGGCGGGATCGATGGGTTTGCCGGCGGCAGGATTTGGTGCAGTCACGTGACCTCTCAGATCTGGTATCGCCGACCATCTGCGCAATGGTGATGCCATTGCGTGACATCTTGGCGTGACATCTTGGCGTGCTACCATGGCGGCTTACGTTCAATCAAGCCGAGGGCTTTTCGTTCCTTGCCCACCGCAGCCATGCTTCAGCTTCTTGTTTGAGCATGATCTCCGCGCAAACGCTTTGCGTTTGTCGCAAGGGAAAACCGCTTCGCACTTTGCGCTAACGCGGCCCTTCGGGTCCGGATCATGCTCTACGACACATCGATCTGCTGCACCTTCTCGCGCAATTCGTCGACCAGCACCCGCTTGTTCTCGCTATAGTCGATCGGCACCACGACAAGATGCACGCCGCCGCCGGAGAAGGCCCGTTCCAGGGTCGGGACGATCGCATCCGTGCTCGCGATCCGCGAACCCTTGGCGCCGTAGCTTTCAGCGTATTTGACGAAATCCGGATTGCCGAAGGTCAGGCCGAAATCCGGGAAATGATCGACCGCCTGCTTCCAGCGGATCATGCCGTAGGCGGAATCCTCCAGGATCAGGATCACCAGATTGAGCTTGAGGCGGACGGCGGTCTCGAGCTCCTGCGAGTTCATCATGAAGCCGCCGTCGCCGCAGACCGCGAGCACGCGGTTGTTCGGATACAGCATCGCCGCCATCATCGCCGACGGCAGGCCGGCGCCCATGGTCGCGAGCGCGTTGTCGAGCAGCAGCGAGTTCGCGAGCAGCGTGCGGTAGTTGCGCGCAAACCAGATCTTGTACATGCCGTTGTCGAGCGCGACGATGCCGTCCTCCGGAATCACCTGCCGCACATCATGCACGATGCGCTGCGGCGTCGGCGGCCAGCGGCCCTCGGTGGCGCGATCGGTGATCTTCGCCAGAATGCTCTGGCGCAGGCTGAGCAGCGCGCTGGCATGCGGCAGCTTCCCCTCGACCCGATCAGCCAGCAATTCGAGGCTCGGACCGACGTCGCCAATCACCTCGCATTGCGGGAAATAGACCTGCTCGACCGTTGCCGGCATGTAGCTGACATGGATCACCTGCGGCCCCTTCGGGCCCATGATGAAGGGCGGCTTCTCGACCGTGTCGTGACCGATCGCGATGATGAGATCGGCGCGGTCGATCGCCTCGTGCACATAGTCGCGCTCGCTCAGCGCAGCGGTTCCCATATACTGATTGGTGCCGCCGGATACCGTGCCCTTGCCCATCTGTGTGGTGAAGAACGGGATTTTCGTGCGCCGCACGAAATCGCCGATCCCGGCAGTCGAACGCGGACGCGATGCCGCCGCACCAAGCATGATCAGCGGGCGCTGTGCCTTCAGGATCATGTCGGCGGCGCGGTCGAGCGCGGCGGCGTGCGCGATCGGAATCTCGATCGGATGCGGCGGTATCATTTCGACCGGCGTCGTCTCGTCGCCTGCGATGTCTTCCGGCAGTTCGAGCAGCACCGGCCCCGGCCGTTCCTGCGTCGCAATGCGGAAGGCGTCACGGACCAGCGTCGGAATGGTCGCGCCGCTGACGATCTGCAGCGACAATTTGGTCAGCGGGCGGAACGTGTTGACGATGTCGACGATCTGGAACTTGGCCTGCCGGCTGCTCAAGATGCCCTTCTGGCCGGTCAGCATCACCATCGGCATCGCGCCGAGCAGTGCATAGGCGGCGCCAGTGGTCAGGTTGAGCGCGCCGGGACCGAGCGTCGTCATGCAGACGCCGGGCTTACCGGTCAGCCGGCCATAGGTCGCCGCCATGAAGGCCGCAGCCTGCTCGTGGCGTGTGACGATCAGTTTGATCGAGGATTTGCGCAGACTCTCGACGACGTCGAGATTCTCCTCGCCGGGGACGCCGAACACCCGCTCCACACCCTCATTCTCGAGGGCCGCGACCAGCAAATCGGAACCTTTGACCATCTCAGCCTCGCATCGTTGATTGCATGCCGCGCACGGAGCATATCCGCATCGCGCGCTGCCGGAAACTCCCTCGCGAGCTCACGGCTTGTGCGCCCTGATCCAGGCGTCGGCGGCGGGCAACACGCGCGCGGCAAGATCGGCCGAGATCGCGATCGCCTGCACGGATCGCGCCACCATCACCCGTCCGCCGGTGGTTGATTGCGACGGAGCAAACGCGGCGAGTTCCGCCGCGTGGCCCTCATCGGTAAAATTGGTCATGAAGTTCGGCACGAACTGGTCGCGGAAGTTCGGTCCCTGCCTTGCCAGCAACGTATCGAAATTGGTCCTGACGAAGTTCCAGGCGAGCTGCGGCTGCTCGCCTGCGGACGCAACCGCGTTGATCATCCCCGTCACGATCGTATCGGGCAATTCGTTGGTCAGCGTCAACGCCAGCGTCGCCCGCGCCAATTCGGCATCGCGGGCGCTTGCCGCCGCGAGATAATAACGCAGCCGTTCATTGGTCGCCGTGCTGTTGCGCGCCAGCGCGAGCAATTTGTCATAGGTTGCCCGATCGGCGGTCACACCGACAACATGCGTGACGGCATCGCGCAATGCGGTCGGAAGCGAATTGGGATCATCGACGAATGCCGCAAAGCGCCGCTTCGCTTCCGCCACAATAGCCGCATCCCCGAGGTCGCCAAGCGTCGAGATCAGGCTTGCACGCAACAACGCAGTGTCATCGCCGCCTGAACCGGCGCCGTCCCATCCGATCCGATCGAACACCGGGCGCAGCTTGGCGCGGGCATAGGCCTGGATCACCGGCCGCTCGGTGCGGCCGCGCGACAGGCGGTTCAGCGCCGCGAATGTCGAGATCACCTGGTCCCACACCGCGCGATGGTCACCGGCATCGAGCGCATCGAGCAGCGCGAGATAGGACGGCGCCTCCGCGCGGCCCGCCTGCACCAGCGCCCAGCTGTCGGTGACGACATTGAGACGGTCCGTGACCTGCATTTGCGGGAAGGCGTTCAACAACGCCGCACGGTTCTTCGGACCGTACTCGACCCTGTAGTAGCCGACGTCGCCGAGATTGACCTTGATCGCATCGCCGCAGGCGCCGGCCGGGATATTGGTGCTCCCCTTCAGCAATATCTCGTCAAACGGCTTGCCATGCGCCGGCCCGACCGCAACCGGGAGCTGCCAGTTGCGGGCCGGCAGCGGCGGATTGTTGGCTGGCGCGATCACGAAGCGGTCCTGCCGCAAGGTCAGGCGTTGCGCCACACCATCGCAAGCCGCCTCGGCCACGACCAGCGGCACGCCGTCCTGCTCGGTGAACGAGGCGGCGATACCGGTGATCGCCTTGCCGCCGGTACTCTCGAGCGCCTGCCAGAGATCAGCGGTCGTCGAGTTGCCGTAGGCATGCGCGGCCATGTATTTGCGGATGCCGTCGCGGAACGCCTGTTCGCCGAGATAGTTCTCGAGCATGCGGATCAGCGCCTGCCCCTTGTTGTAGGTAATGGCGTCGAATGCCGTGACTGCTTCACTGTGATCGGCAATCGGCTGCTGCACCGGATGCGAGGTACGCCGCGCATCGAGCGTCATGGCAAACTGCTTCGCGCCGTAGCCGTTCAGCCAGCCCTGCCACTCTGGATAGAACTGTTCCGAGGCCTTGGTCGCCATCCAGCTGGCAAAGCCCTCGTTGAGCCAGAGATTGTCCCACCATGCCATGGTGACGAGATCGCCGAACCACATATGCGCCATCTCGTGCGCGATGATCGCGAAGATGCCGCGCCGCGCGGTCTCCGCAGAGGTCGCGGGATCGAACAGCAGCCGGCTCTCGAAGAAGGTGATGCCGCCCCAGTTCTCCATCGCGCCGCCGAACCCGCCGGGAACGGCGATCAGGTCGAGCTTCGGCAGCGGATACTTGACGCCGAAATAGTCGTTGTAATAGGCGAGCAGCTTCACCGCGCTGTCGAGCGCGAACCGGCCCTGCCCGCCCTTGCCCTCCGTCGTCACCACGCCGACCGTGACGCCGCCGGCATCCGCCGTGACGCGCTCGATCTCGCCGACCGTGAGCACGAGCAGATAGCTCGACATCTTCGGCGTCGGCGCGAACGCAACCTTCTTGAGATCGCCGGCGACCGGCTCTTCGCTGGTCACGGGCATGTTGCCGACCGCGAGCAGATTGCGTGGAATGACGACGGTCAGCGCGAAGCTCGCCTTGAACGACGGCTCATCCCAGCACGGGAAGATCCGCCTTGCATCGGCCGGCTCCAGCTTGCTGGAGATCATCCGCTTGATCCCGGTCCTGGTCGGGTAGTCGACCGAGAACAGGCCGGTGCCGAATTTATTGATCTGCGCCGTGAAGGCGATGCGCAGCTTGTGGCGGCCGGCCGCAAGCGGCTTGGTGAAGGTCAACGTTGCGGTCTGCGCGGTGGCGTTAGTCGCGACCTCCGCGCGCTGCGCGCCGTCATCGATCGTGACCTCGGTGAAAGTCGTGTTGACGGCGTTCAGCGTCAGCTGCGCGGTCGCCTCGCGCACCTCGATGTCGACGGTCTCGACGCCGGGCAGAGCGAGGCTGGCGATGTCAGGCGTCAGCTCGATCGCGTAATGCAGCGGGAAGACCGTCTTCGGCAGCTTTCCGGGCGTGCGGTCGAACGAAAATGTCTGCTCGGCCCGCGCGCCCGCGGCCATTGTCAGCAGCAAGCCGATCGCAGTGGCAAGACGACGCAGCAGCGCCCTTCGGACATGGGTTGCAGGCATGTTCATCGCGCGCAGCTCACCGGGGGATTATCGGATGCCATTGCGGAAGGCCGTAGCAAGCAATCTAGTAGAGAAAATGTCGCCACAAAACTGACAACTCCGCGACATTGGCGTCACAATGCTTCGCATTGATTGGTGCGCCGCTCGCCATGGCACTTTGGCCTGCTGACCCTTGTTGCTCAACGGCGGGATGGAAGGTTAACGTACGGCTCGCATTCCAGCGGCAACGTCCGCGACGGGAGACAACAATGTTCGGAAAGTTCTCGCGCCGGCAGTTTGCGGGCCTCGCAGGCCTCTCGGCGCTCGGTTTGACCGGCCCCGCCGAGGCTGCAAACCGTGCGTCGCGGCCGGACGGCACAAACTTTCCCACGGGCTTCGTCTGGGGCACCGCGACCTCGTCCTACCAGGTCGAGGGCGCGGTCAATGAGGACGGCCGCGGCCCATCGATCTGGGACACATTCACCCATACATCGGGCAAGATCGAGGACGGCTCGACCGGCGATCGCGCCAACGACCACTATCACCGCTACAAGGAGGATGTCCGCCTCATCAAGGAGCTCGGCGCCAGGGCCTATCGCTTCTCGATTGCCTGGCCGCGGGTGTTTCCCGACGGCACCGGGGCGCCGAACCCGAAGGGCCTCGACTTCTACAACCGCCTGGTCGACGAGTTGCTTGCGAACGGCATCGAGCCCTACGCCACGCTCTATCACTGGGACCTGCCGCAGGCGTTACAGGACCGTGTCGGCGGCTGGCGCTCGCGCGACACCTCGAGGGCATTCGGCGACTATGCCGGCTACGTGGCGCAGCGACTGACCGACCGCGTGAAGAACGTCTTCACCCTCAACGAGGTCGGGCGTTTCCTGCCGTTCGGCTATGCGCTCGGCGTCGACGCCCCCGGGCTGAAGCTGCCAGCGGGCGAGGTGAACCAGGCGCGCCACCACGTCGCGCTGGCGCATGGTCTTGCGGTGCAGGCGATCCGCGCCAAAGGCCGTGCCGGCACGCGGGTCGGGCCGGCCGAGAACATCACCGCCTGCGTGCCCGCCTTCAACACGCCGGAGAACATCCGCGCCACCGAGATCGCGACCCGCGAGCTCAATGCGGGTTTTCTCGGTGTCGTCCTCGAAGGCAAGTACACCGAAGGCTTCCTGCAATATGCCGGCGCGGATGCGCCCAAATTCACCGCGGACGAACTGAAGATCATCTCGCAGCCCAATGATTTCGTCGGGCTGAACATCTACGCGCCGCAATGCTACATCCTTGCGACCGACCATGCCCCCGGCTGGAAGCCGCTGCCGATGCCGGCTTCCTTCCCGCATATGAGCTCGGAATGGCTGCGGATCGCGCCAGAGACGATCTATTGGGCGCCGCGGATTGCCGCCAAGCTGTGGAACATCAAGAGCATCTATATCAGCGAGAACGGCACGTCCGGCGAGGACAAGGTGCATCCGGACGGGCAGATCTACGACCTCGACCGCATCATGTTCCTGCGCAACTACCTTGCGCAGTTGCAGCGCGCGACCGCCGACGGCGTCCCGGTCCACGGCTATTTCCTGTGGAGCCTGATGGATAATTTCGAATGGATCTTCGGCTACGAGAAGCGCTTCGGCCTCTACCGGGTGGATTTCGAGACCCAGGCGCGGGTGCCGAAATTGAGCGCGGCATTCTACCGCGACGTGATCGCGCGCAACGCGATCGGGGTTTGATCTATCCGGCCTGCGGGCGCGCGCCGGACCACGCACGCTTCAGCAGGTCGCGGATGCCGCTCTCCTCGATCGGCCGCGGATTCCAGTAAGGGTTTTTGGTGGCGAGCGCGGCGGCCTTTGCGATGCCGTCTTCGGGCATGCCGATCTCGGCGAGCGAACGCGGCGCGCCGAGCCTTGCCGACAGATCGAACAGGCCGTCGGCGGCGTCAGCCGCTCCGAGCGCCCTCGCCGCGCGGCTGACTGCATCGCGGGCGGCCGGTGTGTTGTAGGCGATGGTATGCGGCAGCAGCACCGCATGGGTCTCGGCATGCGGCAGGTCGAACAGCGCGCCGACGGTGTGACAGAGCTTGTGATGCAGCGCCATGCCGACGGTGCCGAGACAGACCGCGCACAGCCACGCGCCGTACAGTGCGTCGGAGCGCGCCTCGAGATCGCGCGGCCGCGCGATCACGTCGGGCAGCGACGAGGCAAGCTTCGCAATCGCCTCTTCCGCCATCAGCGAGGTGATCGGGTTGCCGTCCCGCGCATACAGCGCCTCGGCCCCGTGTGCGATGGCGTTGAGGCCGGAGATCGCGGAGAATTTGGCCGGCATCGAGACGGTCAGGTTGACGTCGTAGATCACGGCCTCGGGCAGGATCTTCGGCGATGATTGCGTGGTCTTGACGCCGTCGACGGTCTCGCCGAGCACCGGCGTCATCTCGGAGCCGGCATAGCTGGTCGGCACGATCAGTTGCGGCAGGTCGGTGCGCAGCGCAATCGCCTTGCTCAGGCCGGTCGCGGCGCCGGCGCCGATCGCAACCACGCCGTCCGGCTTGAGCTCGCGGACGATCTCCATCGCACGTTCGGTCACCGGGACCGGCGTGTGCACCACTGCACCGTCGAACAATCCGGCCACACGGCCGCCGGTCAGGCCAGCGAGATCGCCGAGCTCGGCCTGCTGCCGCCGGCTCGCCAGCACCAGCGCGCGGCTGATGCCGAGCCGGTCGAGCTCGCCCGCCAACTGCGCGACCGTGCCGACCCCGAACACGACCCGCATCGGGCTGACCTGGTAGGTGAACGGCTGCGCCATGGCGATTTCCGAAGCGTTGGTCAGCCGCGGCGCCAGTCGCGCGGCGTGCAGCCGAAGCGGTGCCTGAAGCGCCGCGTGAAATGCGACAGGTCGGAGAAGCCCCAGTCGAACGCGATGTCGCCGATCGTGCGCCCGGCGATCGCGGGGTCCCTCAGATCGCGCGCCGTGCCGTCGAGGCGGCGGTCCATCACATGGCTGGCGAATGTCGTGCCGGCGCGCTCGAACAGTTTGTGGACATAGCGCTCGCTGATGCCGATCGCAGCCGCAATGGCGGCAACGCCGAGCCCGGGCTCGCGCAGCCTGCGGTCCACGGCGCGGCGCAGCGTAAGCCACGTCGCATCGGCAAGGCCGGCGCTCTCGGCGGCGCCTGCGCGGCCGCTGCGCGACAGGCTAAGCGCGACCAGATCGAGCAGCACGCCGAACAGCCGCGCGTTGTCCGCATCCGAAGCACGGAGCGCCGATGTGTTCAGGACCTGCGCCGTTTCTGTGATGAGATGGCCGACGAAGGGATCATCGGAGACCCGCGCCGGCGCGGCCTCGGGCGCCGACGGCAGCCGTTCATCCAGCGCCTCGGCCGGCACCCAGAACGAGGCGACCTGCAGCGCCGGGCCGCGGTCGTGCAGCAGCGCAAAGCGCTGGCCGCTGTCGAAGATTCCGACCTGTCCCGGCGACAGGCTGATCTCGCGTCCCGCCTGCTGGATCCGGCAGCGGCCGGCGAGCTTCAGATTGAGGTAGTAGCAGCGCCGGCTTGACGCGGCGATGTCGGCAGCGGAGCGTCGCACGATATGCTCCGGGAAGCTGACCCGGTTGACCGCGCCGTCGCCGAGTCCAACGGTCTCGACCCGGGCGAGGAAGCCTGGCGTCGCCGGCGGCTCCGGCGTCAGGTTCATGAAGGCCTGGCAGATCGCCTCGCGATAATAGGCAAACTGCTCGCCCGGCCTGGTGTCCGCGGTATTCCAGCTCAGTTTGCGCGAGCGATCCGCGGCGGCGATTTGCTGCATCAGTTCACTCCGAGCCCAGTCCGGTTCGCTCACAGCCAAGCGCGTTCCGCGGGTCCAGGTCAATATCCAGGTCAGTATCCATCAGGAAGCGGATGAAACTTGCGCGTATCCCGGTCCGTCCGGACGCGGCAATCGATCTAACCAAACCAGACAGGGAGGTACAACATGTCGACCTATGTTCTCGTCCATGGCGCCTGGCATACCGGCGCCGAGTTTGAACCGGTTGCGGCCGTTATCCGCAAGGCCGGCCATGTCGTCCACACCCCGACCATCAAAGGCAACCGGCCCGGCGACCGGAAGGACTCCGGCCTTGCCGAGGCGATCCAGTCGATCGTGGATTACCTCGCCGAGCACAATCTGAATGACATCGTGCTGGTCGGCCACAGCTATGGCGGCATGGTCATCACCGGCGTTGCCGACGCCGCCGCGAACCGCATCCGCCGGCTGGTCTACTGGAACGCGTTCGTGCCCAACAATGGCGAGTGCCTCAACGACATGGTGCCGCCGCACTATGTCGGCCTGTTCGATGCGATCCACGCCGAGCGCGGCGACGGCTCGGTGGTGCTGCCGTTCCCGATCTGGCGCGAGGCCTTCATCAACGACGCCGACCTCGAGACGGCGCAGCGGGCCTATGACAAGCTCAATCCGCACCCGTTGAAGACCTTCCAGGACAAGATCGCGCTGCGCACCAATCCCGCCGAGATGCCCATCGCGAAATCCTACGTGAACTGCATCGAGGACACCGCGATGCCGCACAGCCTGCCCTGGCATCCACGGTTGTCGGAGAAGCTCGGGCTGTTCCGCCTGGTCCAGGTGCCGGGCAGCCACGAGCTGTGCTTCTCCAACCCCGGGCGGCTGGCACAGGCCTTCCTCGACGCCGGCCGCGATTAGGCCACCGCCCTGTATGCCGGCGCAGTCGCGAGGAAGCGGGCATAGGCGTCCGCGTCCGGCGGCGTGAACTTTTCGACGAGCGGGTTGCGGCGCGACGCCTTGGTGCCGATGTCGGCCAGCAGCTCGTCGAAATGCTTGAAGTGATAGGGCGCGACGCACAGCCCGCCATAGACACCCGCTGCCGGACGCTCGACGCGCTTGAAGTTCAGCATCATCGCGATGTTGCTATTCATCTCGGCCGCGCTCGGCTGCCGCGCCAGCTGGCCGTCGGCGTAGCGCACCAGCCAGTTCGCGGCGAGATCGGCGCACAGCACGGTGCAGAAGCTCGAATTGAAACCGACAAAGCCCATGTCGGGCAGATCGGGATTGGCGATCAGCCGGTACAGCCGGTACTGCCCGTCGGGCTCGACCAGCTTGTTCTGATACTCCTCGGGCAGGAACGGCACGCCGAGCTTGTAACCGATCGCGAGCACCGCGACATCGGCCGCGACGCGCTGGCCGCCGCTCATCACGATGGTCTTGCCGTCGTAATGGTCGAAGGTGCCGCGCACCGCCTTGATCCGGCCGTCGGCGACCATCGGATAGAAGCCGGGGGTTGCGATCGGCACCGAGCAATTGACGCCGTCCTCGATCCGCTCCTTCGGCACCATGCCGCATTGCTTCAGCTTGAGCTGCATCTTCAGCATGCTTTCGAGCCCGCGCCAGTTCGCCCACACGAACGGCTTTGCCACGACATGCGCAAGGCGCGCCATCGGTCCGATGCCCCAGCTCGCAAACATCTGCTCCTGGGCGCGGATGTAGAGGATGCGCTTGAAGTTGACGAGGCCGCCGACGAAATAGGGAATCCGCCAGACCGGCTCGCGAAACACGATGGTGACTTCGCTGGCGCCGGAATTGACCGCGTTCACGGCGATGTCGGTCGCCGATTTGGAGCCGCCGAGCACCACTACCTTGCGGCCCTTGGCAAGCGCTGGATCGCTGTATTGCGACGAATGCAGGATCTGCCCGCCCTGCGCCTTGAAGCCGTCCTCGCCGGCCAGCGGCAAGGTCTGCGGCTCGTTGAACTGCCCGGTGCAGACCGCGACGAAGTCGAAATCCTCGTGGCCGGTGGCGCCGTCGGTCGAGCGCAGCGCCAGCGTCCAGCCCGGCCTGCCGTCGGCACGGCGCTTCATGCCTTCGACCTTGGTGTCGAACCGCATCGCGCCGTCGAGCCCGTGGCTGCGGGCGTAGTCGCGCAAATAGGCATGGACCTGCGGACCCTTCGGCCATTCCGGATAGGCCTCCGGCATCGCCTTGTCGGTGTAGCGATAGAGCTCCTTCGGGCTCTGGGTCTGCACGTCGGGATAGGAGCGCGCCGGCTCCCAAACCCCGCCGAGATCGCCGCTGCGCTCGATGATGGTCACCTTGTGGCCGCGACCGGCAAAGGCCTTGCCGGCGGCGAGCCCGGAAATGCCGGCGCCGATGACGCACACATGCTTCTGCTTGACCATGAAACCGCTCCGAATTGAATGAACAGGTCCAATTTCGTTAGGCGCACGCGTCCCCGTCATCGCCGGAGCCAGCCCCGGCGATTGCCGCCTCGCGTGCGTATTGTCTGTTTGGCCGCCGGCTAGTCGTTGGCTTCCGGCGGCAGAAAATCCACCTCGTGCTCGGCGGAGATACGCACCACCTCGACGGGGTCCTGCAGATTGTGCAGCTTCTCGAACAGCGCCTCGAGCTTCTGCATCGGCGACACCCAGAACAGCGCCCGCGCCGGCTTGTCCGACTTGTTGAAATAGCCGTGCGGGATGCCGCGCGGCATGCGCACGAGGTCGCCGGCCTTGGCCTGCACCCAGACGCCGTCGAGCTTGAGGTCGAGCACGCCCTCCTGCACCAGGATGAACTCGTCCTGGGTCGGGTGGATGTGCACCGGCACGAACTGGCCGGGGTCGCTGTTGGTCTCGAACGCGAAGGTCGAGTCGGTGATCGCCTTCGGATAGTAGACCTGGCCCAGGATATTCCAGGTCTTGCCGCCGTAGCCGGTGCCGGTTCGGGTAATGCCTTTTTCGAGCGTGCCCATGTCAGCCTCTCCAGTTTTGATGCGCATTGCCGGCACGGAGCCTGTCGCCGGCCGCTGAGGCTGTCTAGCCGATAAACGAATCCGCACCTGGCACCTCATGCTGCAATGCGGGAGCGCGGCGCCGGCCGGCTGCTGCCCAATGCGGCCGCATTCGCCTGCGCTCAGATCGGGCAGTTTGCGCGACGAAACGGCGTTCCCCTTTGCCGCGGGATGCTCTAGGCTGCATGATGTTTTAGGCCTCAAACAACTCCGGACGGCCGGCGTGACTGCTGTTGGCAACGAGGTTTCGGCAAGCGCAAATTCTCCAAGCGCAAGGCTGACGGAGTTCGCACGGGTCGCGACTGATCGCGTCGATGACGCGGCGGAAGCGATCGGCCGCATCTTCTGCCCGCACGATCTGACGCCGGTCGATCATTCCGCGAGCAATTTCTCCGCGCATCACAATTGCGCCGACTTCGACGGCTTCTCCGTCAACTATGTCGCCTATGGCGGATCGGTCGCGATCAATCCCGGCTGCCTCGACCGCTTCTTCCTGTTGCAGATGCCGCTGTCCGGCTCGGCCTCGGTGCGGACCGCCGCGCGCGAGCTCACCACCGGACCACGACACACCGCCTCGCTGCTGTCGCCGACCATTCCGACCGAAATGACCTGGCGCGGCGACTGCGCCCAGCTGATCTTGCTGCTCGACCGCAGGCTGGTCGAGCATCGCGCCGCGGCGCTTGGCGGCGTGCCGGTGAGGCCGGTCGAGTTCGACCCGGCCGTCGCGCTGAGCGGGCCGCTCGGGCAGACGCTCTCGGCCCGGATCGAGCATCTTGTCACGGCGGCCGAGCAGCTCGGGCCGCGCAAGACCTTGTCGGCGATCGCGGCGGCCGATTGGCGCGAGTCGTTTCTCAATGCCCTGCTCAACGGGCAGCGGCACAGCCTGAGTTCGGCGATCGATGTCTTCAACGGCCGCACTGAGGCCCAGCCGGCCGCCTTGAAACGCGTGCGCGCCTATCTGGAGAGCCGGGCGACCGAGCCGCTGGACCTCGCCGAGCTTGCGGAGATCGCGGGCACCGGCATCCGCGCGCTGCAACTCGGCTTCCGCCGTCACTTCGGCACCACCGTGTCCGAGATGTTGCTCGACATCCGCCTCGCCCATCTGAACGCCCGCCTCAAGACGGCGCGGCCGGGCGAACGCATCGTCGATATTGCATTCGACCTCGGCTTTACCCATCTGAGCCGGATGGCGAGCGCCTACCGCGCCAAGTTCGGCGAGAGCCCGAAGGCGACCCTGCAGCGGCTGAGCTGAGCGGCAGTTCCGGGCGGCCCGGCCACGCCCTGCCCATCCGGCCAGTATCGCCGTCAGCCGCGACATCCCAGATTGAGGGAAGCCAACGGAGTTTCCCATGACCGAACCGAATATCCTGTCCTCGCTGTCGTCAGCCCTTGCGGAGACCATTGCGCGCGCCGCGCCCGCAATCGTCTCCGTGCATTCGCATCGCGCACGCGCCTCCGGCTTTGTCTGGAAGGCGGGCCTCGTCGTCACTGCCGACGAAGCGCTGGCCGACGAGGGCGAGATCGAGATCCAGTTCGCCGACGGCAGCCGCGGGCCCGCGACCGTCGTCGGACGCGACCACACCACCGACATCGCGCTGCTGCGCGTCGATGGCGACGCCGCCCCCGTCAAGCTCTCGACCGGGAGCCCCGCGCTGGGATCGCTCGCGGTGATCGTCGCCGCCGACCGCGGCGCGCCGACCGCGCGGCTCGGCATGGTCGCGCTGTCGGGTCCGGCCTGGCGCAGCCTGCGCGGCGGCGAAATCGATGCACGGATCGAGCTCGACGTCCGGCTGCGGCACAGCCAGCAGGGTGGCCTCGCGCTGAACGCCGCGGGCGAGCCGTTCGGCATGGCCGTGCTCGGCCCGCGCCGCGTGCTGACGATCCCGGCTACGACCATCGAGCGGGTCGCAACACAGCTCGAGAAGAGCGGCCGCATCGCGCGCGGATATCTTGGCGTCGGATTGCAGCCGGTCCGGCTGGACGACGGCCTCGGCGCGATGGTGATGAACGTCGACAAGGCCGGCCCCTCGGCCGCGGCCGGCGTCCGGCAGGGCGACGTGATCATTGCCGTGAATGGCGAGAAGCTGTCCGGCGTGCGGGCGCTGTCGCGCGGCCTCGGACCGCAGAGCGTCGGCACGGAGGTCGAGCTCACCGTGCATCGCGGCGGCGAGCCGCTGAACTTCAAGGTGACGGTCGGCGAGAGGCCCGAGACGTGAGCGGTGAGCCGGCCAACGACATCGTCATCGCGCTCGAGGTCGACGACGCCGTCCTCGCCGATCGGCTGGCGACCCTGCTCGGCAGCGTCGCCGGCCTGCGGCTCGCTGCGCCGGGCGAACAGGCCACGGCGGCGGTCGTCGCACGCAACCGCGAGGCCGCGGGCGCCGGCGACTTCGAGCTGACGCCGCGCGAGCTCGACGTGCTGGCGCTGCTGGCCGAAGGCGCATCCAACAAGATGATCGCACAGCGGCTCGGAATTTCCGTCCACACCGCCAAGTTTCATGTCGGCTCCCTGCTCGACAAGCTCGACGCCACCGGCCGCACCGACGCCGTCGCCCATGCCGCGCGGCGCGGGGTGATAAATTTGTGAGGGGTGGGATTGCTGTTGTAGTGACGCTGAGCTGAGATCTCTCCACCCGTCGTCCCTGCGAAAGCAGGGACCCATACGCCGCGGCAGATATTGCAGTCGGGACTCATCATTGTCGTCCTGGCGCCAGGACCCATAACCACCGCATTTTGATCGTGAACGAGATCGTGGCCCCAGCGTCGCGCAACAATGCGCACTTGGGGTAATGGGTCCTGGCCTTCGCCAGGACGACGGCGAATCTTCATGCGCACTCGTCAGTTGCACGCAGCCACTGCACAGCGACCCTAAATCAGTGATTTGGAAAATTCCGCCCTGCGGGCACCCGGCTCAGTATTCGACCGGATACAGACGCCTTCACGATCTGGCTATGCAATCTTCAGCCAACAAGAAGAAACGGCATGAAGAAGCTGATCGGTCGTCATCGGGACATTCAATACACACTCACCAACATCGAACCCGACCTCTGGGGTTGGTCGTTCGACATCAACGGCAAGACCAAGCAAGGCACCACGCGCGCGCGGCTCGACCTGCTGGCGCGGCGGCGCGTCTGCACGCTGATCGATCGCGAATTGAAACGCGCGGAACGTACCAGGCCCAACGAGCCTGACTGATCACTCTCCCCGGTGAAAGTCCATTGGACGTGCCACGCCTATGAGAAATGAAAACTCCCGCAGCACCGGCTGCGGGAGGTGTTGGCATCGATGGTCGCGGGGAGGTCCAACCACCGAAGCCGACATTCGAACCCTGTCAGGCTGTTTTGGCGAACATCGTCAGGACGCCATCGGCGATGTTGATAGCGACGACCTGCGACGAAGTCAGGCCCTTGGCCTTGAGCGCGGAGACCGCCTGCGGCGTCGCGTCAATCGACTTCCGAAGCGACTGGATGTCGTCCTCCTTTGTCTTTGCGATGGCATCCTCGACCTTCGATCGCATCTCGGGCTTGAGGTCCTTGATGTCCACGACCTCTATGCTCCGGATGACAGTGGACTGATCAGATGCCTGCGGCGGCGCCTTGGGTTGTGCGCCTTGCGCTTGCACCAAGGCGGGCGTTCCGAGGGCGAGCGCGGCAACAGTGACGAATGCAGTGAGATTGCGCATGATCGATTCCTTTCCGAGTCCTTATCCGAGTCAGCAAGCGATAAAACCTACGCGCGAAGTTTGGCCGGCGTCTGATTTTTCCGTGGCCATTCATTGGAGCCAATGCGACCGCAATGCGGGCGTCGAAGCCCGCTCAACCGCGGCGTCGACGTCCAGCGCGTCGATCCGGGCGCGACTGACTACAATGCGATGACGGAAATAGCGATCCCGAGCCGTGGTCCGGCATAGCGCTTGTCATCCGGCCCACCCTCGCCGCACCCGACGTTCCAGACCGCCGGCCATGTGAACCGCTCAAGCCCCGTTGCCGATATCGCCGCCCACGATGTCCAGCGCGTGTCACCGCTGCGTCGCCACAGCACGCCGCCCGGTCCCATGTCCGGGTAGAAGGCGATGTCGAGGTCGAAATCGCTGTTGGCGCCGAGATCGGGACCGATCCAGTAATAGGGACTGCGTCCACGCTCACGTCCAAGGATCAAGGTGAGCGTCTGGTTCGGTCCGCGCAAGCCCAGCCAGAGCGGTGCGATCACGCCGGGCGCGGGCGTGCAGAGCAGCGTTTGTGGCGCGGCAGTTGCCGCGGCGGTGCGGCCCGACAGTTTCAACGCGATGACCGTCGCAGGCGCCAATGTCCCCGACAGCGGTGCAGGGCTGGTCCCGCGCGGCAGCGGCGACCACGCGGCCTGGTCCAGCGATGGTAGCGGCCATGTGAGCTGCTCGCGCACCACACCTTCGGTATCGAGCACCTGATAGCGAAACCCATCCTGATCGAGCGCGGCTTGCACGCAATGCAGATACTCGACGCCTTCGGGCATCCGGTGCGCGGTGCCCGCACCCGCCGTGCAGACCTGCAGCACACTGCGATGAACCTGGACGTCGAAGGCGAGAATGTGGCTGCACAGATAGGCGGTGACATCGGCGCGGACGAGGATATCCCAGAACCGCTCGCGATATTCGTGGCCGATCTCGCGCTGATAGCTGCCGCTGTAGCCGTTGATGGCGTACACGGGATGATGGCCCAGCACCAGCTTGTGCCTGGCGTCCTCGTGCTGTGCGAGGACCGCTTGCAGCCAGTCGGTCTCGACATGCCCCTCGCCGCCGAGGCCGCTCCAGAGCGTGTGCACGAACACCATCAGGAGATCGCCGCGGCGAACCCAGTAGGACAGCCCATCCTGACCGGGCGGGCCGTTGCTCGGCAGCTGCAGCACCTCGCGGAACACCGCCTCGCTCATCTCGTCATAGGTGGTGTGGTTGCCGGTCGTGTGCCACAGCGGCACCACGCGCCGGTCGAGCCAGGACATCTCGACCTCGAACCAATGCCGCCATTGCGCGCGCAGCGCGTCTGCATCGGCGGTGAGGCCGATGATTTCGTCGCCGGGGAACAGAATGAATTCGGGCGCAGGATGCAGCCGGCGCACCACGTCGTTCACCGACGCGAAGGTGCGCTCATGCAGCGCGCCCGGAACGCCCGAGCAGGCATCGGCATAGATCACGAACTGGTGGCCCGAAGTTCTCGGCAACAGAGACGGAATTGCATCATCCATGGTCGGACCACGTCCTCGCGAGCCACATCATAGAGGAAGGCAGACTGATCGCTCAAGGCAGACATTCGCAGGCGCAAGGTTGCGGCCGACAGGCGCTTCTGGGATCGTGCGCCGCGCATTGCATTCGTCCATGACAAGGAGTTCCGGCGTGGCCATCCTCAAGGACTTCAGCATCGGATTCTACAAGATCCCGCTCCCGGTGGTGCTCAGCGACAGCACGCATGGCGAGATCAAGGCGTTCGAGCTCGTCACGATCCGCGCCCGCGATGCCGACGGCGCGGAAGGCACCGGCTACACCTACACGGTCGGCCGCAATGGCGGCGCCGTCGCCGATATCCTGGGCCGCGAAATCGGCGAGATCGCGCGCGGGATGGAGGCCGACGACACCGAGCAGCTTTGGCACAAGGTGTGGTGGGCGCTGCATTATGGCGGCCGCGGCGGGCCGGCAGTGCTGGCGCTGTCCGCGCTCGACATCGCGTTGTGGGACCTCAAGGCGCGGCGGGCATCGCTTCCGCTGTGGCGGCTGCTCGGCGGCTTCGACCGCCGCGTGCCCTGCTATGCCGGCGGCATCGATCTTGATCTGCCGCTGGATGGTTTGCTGAAGCAGACCGACGACAATCTCGCCAAGGGCTTTCGCGCCATCAAGATGAAAGTCGGCCGGCCGAGCCTTGCGTCCGACGTGGCGCGCGTGAAGGCGATGCGCGGCCATCTCGGCGACGAGTTTCCGCTGATGGCCGACGCCAACATGAAATGGACCGTCGAGGAAGCGATCCGCGCCGCGCGCGCCCTGCAACCGTTCGACCTGACCTGGCTCGAGGAGCCGACCATTCCGGACGACGTCGCGGGACACGCGCGCATCCTGCAAGCCGGCGGCGTGCCGATCGCAGCCGGCGAGAACCTGCGCAGCCTGTGGGAGTTCAAGCCCTATATCGCCGGCGGCGCGCTGTCCTACGCCGAGCCCGACGTCACCAATTGCGGCGGCGTGACCAGCTTCATGAAGATCGCCCGCCTCGCCGAGGCTTTCAATATTCCGGTCACCAGTCATGGCGCGCATGACATCACCGTGCATCTGCTGGCGGCGTGCCCGAACCGGTCGTATCTCGAGGCGCACGGCTTCGGCCTCGATCGCTATATCGAGCATCCGCTGGTTCTGGAGCAAGGTATGGCGATGGCACCGGATCGCCCGGGGCACGGCATCGCCTTCGACTGGAAAGGCCTGGAGCGGCTCAGCGCGGGATGAGGGACGGCTGGCTTGGGCTATCGGCTACAGTGGCGGATGAACCTTACATCCCTGGCGTACAGGTACGTGTAAGGGTCCACCTGTTCGAGCGCATGGTGCCGCATCACCCAGTCGCGAACCTCGGGCGCATAGGCCGACATCATCAGCTGGGTCTCGCCGGGGTTCATGCTGCGGTCGCCGTGATGTGCAGCGTGAAACATGAAGTAGCCGCTCGGGGTAATGCAGATCTTGTTGAGGGGAACGGTCCCCAGGACCGTCGTGCAAGAAGACTTGCAGCGACCATCGATCACCACGCGATCATACTCCGCATTGACTTGCCGGTACTTGTAGATGTGCGCGGCGGTGTTGCCGCCAGGGTCGTGAAGATAGTAGATCTTCTCTGCGCGTGCGAAACCCGTCATTACCAAGGTGAAGATCGCGATACTGACCACGGCGAGTATCCGATGCATATCACTTCCCCTCTTGCGGCCCTCTCTACTTCAACGGGCATTGCGAAATGAGTACTATGCGTGAATCGGTTTCGCAACTTCCGCTGTTGGACCCTTGACGGACACAATTGGACACGTTGGCGACATCCGCCGTCGAAACCAAGCCGGAAGACATAACCTCAAGTCGCGGATCGGCTCTGCGAGCAGGTGCCCTAGTCGCGCTCACGCCAAGCTGCTAGCCTTTTGCGCTTCAGATTGCCCAAAGCGCGATGAGATCATCGCACTTTGGCTCATTGTCTGAGCATGATCCTTTCGGAAAACCGCTTCACACTTTTCCGGATCATGCTCTAGCGAGTTAAGGGATCGGAGCAAATGGACAACCGTAGTGATGTTTGGCGCGGCGTCGACGCGATCAAGCCGCGTTTCATCGAATTGAGCGACCGGGTCTGGGCGATGCCCGAGGTCTGCTACACCGAGGCGCGCTCATCCGCCGAACATCTGGCCGAACTGCGCCATCAGGGTTTTCGCATCACCGAGAACCTCGCCGACATCCCGACCGCGGTGATGGGCGAATGGGGCGAAGGCGGCCCGGTGATCGCCTTCCTCGGCGAATATGACGCCCTGCCCGGCCTCAGCCAGGAGGCCGGAATCGCCGAACATCGCCCGGTCGAGAGCGGCGGCCACGGCCATGGCTGCGGACATAATCTGCTCGGCTCCTCCGCGCTGCTCGCCGCGACCGCGGTGAAGGACTGGCTCGCCGCCAACAAGGTGCCGGGCCGCGTGCGCTATTACGGCTGTCCCGCCGAGGAAGGCGGCGCGGCAAAGGCCTTCATGGTGCGCTGTGGCGCCTTCGAGGACGCCGACATCGCCATCACCTGGCATCCGCACAGTTTCTGGGAGGTGGCGGTGACACCGTCGCTCGCCAATACCCGCGCCGACTTCATCTTCACCGGGCGCACCTCGCATGCGGCGGCCTCGCCGCATCTCGGCCGCAGCGCGCTTGATGCGGTGGAGCTGATGAATGTCGGCGTCAACTACATGCGCGAGCACATGCCGAGCGACGCCCGCGTGCATTACGCGCTGCTCGACGCCGGCGGCATCGCGCCCAACGTGGTGCAGGCCCATGCCCGCGTGCGCTATTCGATCCGCGCCCGCGACCTGCCCGGCATGAACGAGCTGGTCGAGCGCGTGCACAAGGTCGCGCAGGGCGCGGCGCTGATGACCGAGACCAAGGTGGAGATGAAGATCATCTCCGCCGTCTCGAACATCCTGCCCAACACGCCGCTGGAACAGACGCTGCACCGGATCATGGAAGAGCTCGGCCCGCCGCATTTCGACGATGCCGATAAGGATTTCGCCGGCAAGATCCGCGCGCCCCTGACCGACAAGGACATCGCCTCGGTCTATTACGCGATCGGCATGGAGCCGACCGACCGGCCGCTCGCCGATTTCCTGGTGCCGATCGACGCCAAGCGCAATCCGCTGATCGGCTCGACCGACGTCGGCGACGTCAGCTGGGTGGTGCCGACCGTGCAGGTTCATGCACCGACGGTTGCAATCGGCACGCCGTTCCACACCTGGCAGGTTGTGGCGCAGGGCAAGACGCCGGCCGCGCACAAGGCGATGGTACAGGCCGCCAAGGCGATGGCCGGCCTCGGCGTCAAGGCGCTGATGGAGCCGGAGCTGATCGCGGCCGCCAAGGCCGACCTCAAGAAGCGGACCACAAGAACGCCCTATGTCAGTCCGCTGCCGACGAATGTTGCACCGCCGTTGGACATGTCGATCGCCTGAGAGCCGCATTGAGAGCGGGCCGGACCTGCTCTCCGGGATCAAGCAATCGCATCTCCCCATCGTCATGGCCGGGCTTGTCCCGGCCAACCACTACTTTCTCACGCGGAAACGGCGACGTGGATGCCCGGCACAAGGCCGGGCATGACGAGTTTGTGGAGGGATCGAGCGCATATGCGATAGCTCGGCCTTCAGACGCGAACTCCGGCCTGCGTGGCAAAAAAGCATCTCGGAACAAAGGATAACGAACAAATTTTCCGCACTGCGAGGCGCGCAAGGGCACGCTTTTGGCGCCGATCTGCTGAACCGATGTGCGGCGAGCGGAGGTTCTGCACAAGCGATAGCCAAAAGACCTAGGCGCTGAAGAGCGGGAGGCGTTGACCTTCGCGGTCATTCGGTGTGCCATCCTGCCGCCAACACGGCGGCCGGTTCCACGGCCCGCCGCAATAACCAATTGAGCCGGACCGAGGGGACAATGTTCGACAGGAATCTGCGAGGCATGATCGACGACGTGAAGGACGGGCGGATGGATCGCCGCGCCTTCGTCAAGCGAATGATTGCCGTCGGCCTCACCGCGCCGATGGCCAACCAGATCCTTGCGATCGGCGGCGTCGCGATGGCGCAGAGCCCCAATCCCTACAAGCCGACCAAGCGCGGCGGCGGCGGTCCGCTGAAGCTGTTGTGGTGGCAGGGCCCCACCCTGCTCAATCCGCACTTCGCCACCGGCACCAAGGACCAGGACGGCTCGCGGCTGTTCTACGAACCGCTGGCAAGCTGGGACGTCGACGGCCATCTCAATCCGATCCTCGCCGCCGAAATCCCCTCGATCCAGAACGGCGGACTTTCCAAAGATGCCAAGACGGTGGTCTGGAAACTCAAACCCGGCGTCAAATGGCATGACGGCAAACCCTTCACCGCTGACGACGTCGTGTTCAACTGGGAATATGCCACCGATCCCGCGACGGCAGCCGTCTCGAGCGGCACCTATTCCGGCATGACCGTGGAGAAGGTCGACGACCTCACGGTCCGCATCAAGTTCAAGGATCCGACGCCGTTCTGGGCCAACGCGTTCGTCGGCGCCTATGGCTGCATCATCCCGAAGCATTTGTTCGCCGAGTACAAAGGCAGCAAGTCGCGCGAGGCGCCGAACAATCTGAAGCCGGTCGGCACCAGCCCCTACAAATTCGTCGAGTTCAAGCCGGGTGATCTGGTGCGCGGCGAGATCAATCCCGATTACCACATGCCGAACCGGCCCTATTTCGACTCGATCGAGATGAAGGGGGGCGGCGATGCGGTGTCGGCGGCGCGCGCGGTGATCCAGACCGGCGAATATGATTTCGCCTGGAACATCCAGGTCGAGGACGAGGTGCTGCTGCGGCTGGAAAAGGGCGGCAAGGGCAAGACGCTGTATGCCGTCGGCGGCGACATCGAATTCATCGCCATCAACTTCACCGACCCGAACACCGAAGTCGACGGCGAACGCTCGTCGGTCAAGACCAAGCATCCGATCCTGTCGGATCCGGCGGTGCGCAAGGCGCTGGCGCTGCTGGTCGACCGCGACTCCGTCAAGAAGGTGATCTACGGCCGCGCCGGCCGCGCCACCGCCAATTATCTCAACGGCCCCGAGGAGTTCGTTTCCAAGAACACCAAGTGGGAGTTCTCGGTCGAGAAGGCGAGCGCGCTGCTCGAGCAGGCCGGCTGGAAGGTCGGCTCCGACGGCATCCGCGAGAAGGATGGCAAGAAGCTGAAGCTCCTGTACCAGACTTCGATCAACGGCCCGCGGCAGAAGACCCAGGCGATCGTCAAGCAGGCTTGCCAGAAGGCCGGCATCGACGTCGAGCTGAAGTCGGTGGTGGCCTCGGTGTTCTTCTCCTCCGACGTCGCCAATCCCGACACCTATTCCAAGTTCTACGCCGACATCGAGATGTTCCAGATCCCGATGACGCAACCCGACCCGGGCCTGCATATGCGCCGCTATCTGTCGCGCAATGCCGCGACCAAGGAGAACAAGTGGCAAGGGCAGAACTTCCCGCGCTGGGTCAACAAGGATTTCGACGCGGCGATCGAGGCGGCCGATACCGAGACCGATCCGATCAAGCGAGCCGAGCTCTACATCAAGTGCAACGATCTGATGTGGCAGGACACGGTGGTGATCCCGGTGATGCACCGCCTCGCGGTGGAAGCCTGCTCCAACACGGTGCGGCCCGCGCTCTCCGGCTGGGCCAACCAGACCGACAATCTGCAAGATTGGTATCGTGAAACCTGAGACGTGACGTGCTCGGAATCGAACGGGCACTCTTCTCCCTCTCCTCGTTCTTACGGGGTCGAGACGAGCGGAGCTCGTTCTTGGAGGGTCGGGGTGAGGCTCTATCCGCAAATGCGTTGGAAGATGAGCTCGTGGAGAGTCCCCCTCACCCGGAATTCAAGCTGCGCTTGAATTCCGACCTCTCCCGCACGCGGGGCGAGGTGAAGCTCGCCTTTCGACTGGAAGCAAGATCAACGTGCTCAAGGTGCGAGCGTTAGTTAGATGATCTCTCGATGAGTCAATATGTCCTGCGTCGCCTGATGATCGCGATCCCGAGCCTGCTCGGGATCTCGCTCGTGCTGTTCGTCGTGCTGGCGCTCGCGCCGGGCGATCCGTTCAGCGAGCTCGCGACCAATCCGAACGTGCCTCCCGAGGTGCAGGCCGCGCTGCGCGCCAAGTTCGGCCTCGACGACCCGATCTATCTTCGCTACCTGCACTGGCTCGCGGCGATGGCGCAGGGCGACTGGGGCTTCTCCTTTGTCAGCCGGATCAATGTCGACACGCTGATCCTGCAGCGGCTGCCGACCACGCTCTACGTGATCGGCTCGGCCCAGCTGCTGGCGCTGCTCATCGCGATCCCGGTCGGCGTCTATGCCGCCACCCGGCCCTACTCGATCTTCGACCAGCTCGCCAACACCTTCGCCTTCATCGGCTTCTCGCTGCCGACCTTCTTCACCGGCATCCTGTTCATCCTGGTGTTCTCGGTGAAGCTGGACTGGCTGCCCTTCGTCTACACCGACGTGCCGGGCAGCGGCATTCGCTGGCTGCTGGAGATGATCCGGCAGGCCATCATGCCGGTGATGGTGCTCGGCCTGTTCCAGGCGGCGTCGATGACCCGCTTCGTGCGCTCGGCAATGCTCGACGTGATCCGGCTCGACTATGTCACCACCGCCCGCGCCAAGGGGCTCGGACAGGCCAAGGTGATCGTCAAGCACGTGATGCGCAACGCGATGATCCCGGTCGTCACGCTCATTGCGCTCCAAATGCCTGCCGTGTTCGGCGGCGCCATCGTCACCGAGCAGATCTTCCGGATTCCCGGCATCGGCTCGCTGCTGATTTCCTCCATCCTCGCCAATGACACGCCGGTCGTGATGGCCGTGACCTTCGTCTTCGCGTGTCTCGTGGTGCTGTTCAACCTGATCGCAGATGTCCTCTATGGCTGGCTTGACCCTCGCATCTCCTTCCGCTGAGCGGCGCGGCTATTCGCCCTGGCGCGAAACCTGGCGGCGCTACCGCCGGCACCGGCCGGCCGTGGTCAGCGCCGTGCTGCTGCTGCTTTTGATCGCGGCCGTCGTGATCGGCCCGTTCGTCTGGCGCGTCTCGATCAGCGACATGGACGTCGTGGCCGGCCTGCAGGGGCCGTCGCTGGCGCATCCGTTCGGCACCGACGATCTCGGCCAGGACCTGCTCGCCCGCATGATCTATGGCGGGCGCATCTCGCTCGCGGTCGGCCTCGCCGCGATGCTGGTCTCGGTGTTCGTCGGCACGCTGATCGGCGCGCTCGCCGGCATGTCGCGCGGCGCGCTCGGCTACGCGTTGATGTGGCTGACCGATCTGTTCCTGTCGCTGCCGCAACTGCCGCTGCTGTTGATGCTGATCTATCTGTTCCGCGACGGGCTGAAGGCGATGTTCGGCCCGGAGGGCGGCATCTTCATCCTGATCGTGCTGGTGATCGGCGGCCTGCGCTGGATGCCGGTCGCGCGCCTGGTGCGCGCCCAGTTCCTGTCGCTGCGCGAGAAGGAATTCGTCGAGGCGGCACGCGCGCTCGGTGCAAGCCCGGTGCGGCAGGTGGTGCGCCACATCCTGCCCAATGCGCTCGGACCCGTGATCATCGCCGGCACGATCGACGTCGCCGCCGCCATCATCGCGGAATCGACGCTGTCGTTTCTCGGCCTCGGCTTCCCGCCGGATACCCCGACCTGGGGCCGCATCCTCTATGACGCCAAGGACTTCCTCGACATCGGCCCGCATTGGGCGCTGTTTCCGGGCGGCGCGATCTTCATCGCGGTCGTCGCCATCAACTTCATCGGCGACGGGCTGCGCGACGCGCTCGACGCGCGCAAGGTGATCTGATGGCGCTGCTCGACATCAAGGGCCTGAAAACCCATTTCACCACCGACGACGGCATCCTCCAGGCGGTCGACGGCGTCGACATCAGCATCAACCGCGGCGAGACGCTGTGCGTGGTCGGCGAATCCGGCTGCGGCAAGACCGTCACCGCGATGTCGATCCTGAAGCTGATCGCGATGCCGCCGGGCAAGATCGTCGAAGGCGAGATCATCTTCGAGGGCCGCGACCTGGTGCCATTGACCAGCCATGAGCTCGACGACATCAGGGCCAAGGAGATCGGCTTCATCTTCCAGGAGCCGATGACATCGCTCAATCCGGTGCTGACCATCGGCGAGCAGATCGCCGAGAGCCTGCGCCGCCACGAGGCGGTGACCAAGAAGCAGGCGCTGGAACGCACCATCGAGATGCTGAAGCTGGTGCAGATCCCCAACGCCGCGGGCCGCGTGCATCATTATCCGCACCAGTTCTCCGGCGGCATGCGCCAGCGCGTGATGATCGCGATGGCGCTGGCCTGCCGCCCCAAGCTCGTCATCGCCGACGAGCCGACCACCGCGCTCGACGTCACCATCCAGGCGCAAATCCTCGACCTGTTGCAGGACATGAAGGAACGCTTCGGCATGGCGGTGATGCTGATCACGCACGCGATGGGCGTGGTCGCCGAGACCGCGCAGCGCGTCGTCGTGATGTACGCCGGCAAGGTGGTGGAAGAGGCGCCGGTCGACGAACTGTTCGGCAATCCCGGCCACCCTTACACCCAGGGCCTGATCCGCTCAATCCCGCGCATCGATCTCGACGCCGCGCACAAGACGCGGCTGGAGGCGATCGGCGGCTCGGTGCCGATCCTGATCAACCCGCCGCCGGGCTGCCGTTTTGCTGCCCGCTGCAAATACGCCATGAGCATCTGCACCGAAAAGGAGCCGCGGCTGCGCGAGATCGCACCCGGCCATCGCATGGCCTGCCACCTCGGAGACGCATCATGAGCGAGCCGCTGCTGCGCGTTTCCAATCTGAAGAAGCACTTTCCGGTGCTGGGCGGCCTGCTCTCGCGCGAGGTCGGCCAGGTCTATGCGGTCGACGGCGTGTCGTTCTCGGTCGACCGCGGCGAGACGCTCGGCCTCGTCGGCGAATCCGGCTGCGGCAAATCCACCACCGGCCGCTGCGTGCTGCGCCTGATCGAGCCGACCTCGGGCGAGGTCGTGTTCGACGGCCGGAGCGTCACCGGCCTCGGCGGCGGCGATCTGCGTGCTATGCGGCGCAACATGCAGCTCGTGTTCCAGGATCCGTTCGCCTCGCTCAATCCCCGCATGACCGTCGGCGCGATCCTCGGCGAGCCCTTTATCATCCACAACCTCGTGACCTCGGCCAGCGAGCGCGAGGACCGCGTCGCGAGCCTGTTGGTCAAGGTCGGGCTGAAGGCCGAGCACATGCGCCGCTACCCGCACGAATTCTCCGGCGGCCAGCGCCAGCGCATCGCGATCGCCCGCGCGCTCACCTTAGAGCCGAAGCTGATCGTGTGCGACGAGCCGGTCTCCGCGCTCGACGTCTCGATCCAGGCCCAGGTCATCAACCTGCTCGAGGATCTGCAGGCCGAGCTGAACCTCACCTATCTGTTCGTCGCCCACGATCTCTCTGTCGTGGAGCACATCTCCGACCGCGTCGCGGTGATGTATCTCGGCCGCATCGTCGAGCTCGCCAAGGCCAGCGATCTCTACCGCAATCCGCAGCACCCCTACACGAAGGCGCTGCTCTCGGCGGTGCCGGTGCCGGATCCCAAGGCGAAGCGCGACCGCATCCGCCTGAAGGGCGACGTGCCGAGCCCGATGAATCCGCCCAGAGGCTGCCACTTCCACACCCGCTGCCCGATCGCCGAAGAGCGCTGCCGGCAGACCGCACCGGAACTGCTGGAAGGCAGGAACGGGCATTCCGTGGCGTGCCATCTGGCGTAGAGCGGATCGCCTGCGACGATCGAACTGTCGGCGCGACCACTCTTTCACCGTTACCCTGAGGAGCGCGCAGCGCGTCTCGAAGGGTCGACGGCCCCGCTGGTGGCCGTGCATCCTTCGAGGCTCGCTCCGCTCGCGCCTCAGGATGACGGGGCAAAAAGCTTCGCCCGCCGCCGCTTCGCAGTCTTTGTCTTTGTCTTTGTCTTTGTCTTTGTCTTTGTCTTTGTCTTTGTCTTTGTCTTGGCCTTCGCTTTGGCTTTCGTCTTGGGCCGCGCGGCCGGCGCCTTCACCTGCGCTTCCTCGCTCTCGCTCACCTCCGTCCGCAGCGTCTCGAGCAGCCAGTCACGAAACGCGCGCATGCCCGGCGTCACCTCGCGCGACTTCAGCCAGGTCAGCCAATAGGATCCCGCCGGGACCTCGGCCGCGAACGGCCGCAGCAGCCGGCCGGACGCCAGCTCATTTTCGAACATCGCGATCGGCACCAGCCCGACGCCGACGCCGCGCGCGGCGGCCTCGGCCATCGCGACCGAACTGTCGAAGATCGGCCCCTGGATTTTCGGACACGGCGCGCCGGCGACCGCAAACCACAGCGGCCATTCCTCGGCGCGGTAGGAGCGCAGCAGGAATTCCTGTGCGAGATCGGATGGCTTGCGCAGCCGGCCCGCGGCATCGGGGCAGCACACCGGCGACAGCGGTGCGGACAACAGATGGATCGCCTCGGTGCCGTGCCACGAACCGTCGCCGAAGCGCAGCGCGAGATCGAGCCCGTCGCCCGCGATGTCGACGCGGTTGTTGTTGGTGAGCAGGCGCAAATCGATATAGGGATGCGCGCGCTTGAAGCGGTCGACCCTTTGCAAGAGCCATCCGGTCGCGAAGGTCGTGACACAGCCGACTGTCACGACCTCGCGCGCGCCCTTGGCCTCGATGCGGTCGATCGCGGCGCCGATCCGGTCGAGCGCATCTGACAGCACCGGCAGCAGCGCCAGCCCCTCGTCGGTGAGCACCAGCCCGCGCGGCAGCCGGCGGAACAGGCTCGTGCCCAGGAGATCCTCGAGCTGCTTGACCTGATGGCTGATCGCGGTCTGCGTCACGCGCAACTCCATCCCGGCGCGGGTGAAGCTGAGCAGCCGCGCGGAGGCCTCGAAGGCGCGCAGCGCGTTCAGCGGGAGATGCCGGCGCACGGCGTCATGACCAAGTTTTCCTCATGTCTCGCTGTATAAATGATTGTTTGTGCGCCGTCACGCCGCCCGGCAGGTTCGCGCCGCCAACGGGAGATTCGACATGCTGACGAAACGGACATTTGGATTGCACGCGCTGGGCCTTGCGGTGTCCTGCACCTTGCCGAGGCAAGGTGCGGCGGCGGGACCAAGCGAGCCGGCGCAGCGGCTGCAGCAGGAGTTTGCACGCATCGAGCTGGCGACCACCGGCCGGCTCGGCGTCGCCGCGCTCGACATGGAGACGGGATTGCGCGCGAGCCGGCGCGGCGACGAGCGGTTCCCGATGTGCAGCACCTTCAAGGCGATGGCATCGGCCGCGGTGCTGCACCGGGTCGATCGCGGCGAATCCAGCCTCGATCAGCGCGTGCAGATCGAGGCCAAGGATATCTTGGCCTACGCGCCCGTCACCAAGGAACGCGTCGGATCGGCCATGACGCTGTCCGAACTCTGCGCGGCCACCATCACGCTCAGCGACAACACCGCCGCCAACCTGCTGCTGCGCGAGATCGGCGGGCCCGCCGGCTTCACCAGCTTCTTCCGCACCATTGGCGATAATGTCAGCCGGCTCGACCGCTGGGAGGTGGAGCTCAACGAAGCCGTGCCCGGCGATCCGCGCGACACCACGAGTCCTGTCGCGATGCTGAAGGATTTGCAGCGCGTGCTGCTCGGCGACGTCCTGTCCGCGGCCTCGCGCCAGAAGCTGATCGACTGGATGGTCGCCAACAAGACCGGCGACGCTCGGCTGCGCGCCGGCGTGCCCCGCGACTGGCGGGTTGGCGACAAGACCGGCACCGGCGAGCGCGGCACTTACAACGATATCGGTGTGTTCTGGCCGCCCGGCCGCAAGCCGATCGTGGTGACGGTCTACCTGACCGGGGCAAGCGCCCCCATGGAGAAGTGCAACGAGGTGATCGCCAATGTCGCCCGCGCCGTCGCCAATGCGAGCGCCGGGCAGAGCGGCTAAACCAACGACGCCGCGATCAGCGTCTCCGACAATGTCAGGCCGGCCAGCGACCAAGCAAGTCGCTCGCCGCCTCGAACAACGCTGCAACGCGCAACAGTTCCGCATCGGCCCGGAAGCGGCCGACCAGGTGCAGTCCGATCGGCAGGCCGTCGCGGCCGAAACCTGCGGGGATGCTGACGGCGGGATGCCCGGTCATGTTGAACAGCATGGTCCAGGGAAACCAGTGCGGCCGCACGCTGTCGAAACTCCGGCCGTCGATTTCGATCGTACCGAACAGGTCCTGGTCGATCGGTAACGCCGACCGGGTCAAGGTCGGCATCGCCAGGAGATCGCCGCGCGCGAACAGCGACTGCACCCGGCGGAACAGCGCGGTGCGGTCGAACATCGCCCGCTGGTAGTCGACACCGCTGACCTGCGCCGCCAGCGCGAGCTGCTTCAGGAAGGTTGCGCTGAGATCATTCGGATGATCGGCCGCGAGTTTCTCAAAGCGGGTGCGCCAGACGGTGTGATTGATCGCACGCCAGATCGGCTCGATGTCAAAGCCGTCGCCGGAAAACTCTTCGAGCTCGGCGCCGAGGCTCGCCAGACGGTCGAGGCTTGCCTTGAACGTCGCAGCCACATCTGATGTGACCGGACGCCCCGGCGGCGACACGCAGAACAGCACCCGCCGGCCCTTGAGGCCGCCGCGCGGCGCGGCAAGCCCGAGATAGTCGGGCACGGGTACCCCGATCGACCATGGGTCCGACGGATCCTCTCCCGCCATCGCCTGCATCATCAGCGCCGTATCGGCAACGGTGCGCGTGGTCGGTGTGACATAGGTCTGGTTGCCGAAAGCATCCTGCACCTGGCTATGCGGGATCACCCCATTGCTCTGCTTGATTCCGACCACGCCGTTGCAGGCGGCGGGAATCCGGGTGGAGCCGCCACCATCGGTCGCAACCGCCAGCGGCGCGATGCCGCTCGCGACGGCCACCGCCGCGCCGCCGCTGGAGCCGCCGCTGGACCGCTCGACACTCCATGCATTGCGCGTCCGCCCGAACAGCGGCGAGTCGGTCAGGCACTTGCTGCCGAACTCCGGCGTCGTAGTCTTGCCGATCAATATGCCACCCTGGGCACGGAGGCGGGCCACCGCGACGGCGTCATTATCGGGCACGTTGTCCCGGTACGGCACCGCGCCGAAGGTCGTCCGAACGTCTTTGGTGCTGACGATGTCCTTCACGGTGAAGGGGATGCCGTGGAGCAGACCGGGCGGCTCGCCGGCCGTGATTTGCCGCTCGGCAGCTTTCGCCTGCGCCATCGCCGCATCGCCGCACAGCGTGATGAAGCAGTTCAATTCGGGTTGCAGCCGCTCGGCACGGGCGAGCACCGCGCGCGTAACCTCGACAGGCGAAACCTCCTTGCGGGCGATGCGCCCACGAAGCTCAACGGCAGACAGCAGACACAGATCGTCGCTCATTTGGGCAAGGACTCGCGCAGGCATGGTCGACGCCCGCATCGTGCCGCGCGGCATGCGGCAAGTCCATCGGCTCGGACGCATGGCGAAAGGCCGCGGCGCCGCGACGAGTGCATGGGCTGCCGGGTGCCGGCGGGCCCTTCCCGGCCGCGCGGCTTGGCAGCGACGGAGGATCATGCGACGCTCGATCCGCCATACGGAGGAACACGTCTTGTATCGCCGCCTCGCCCTCGCCGCGCTGATCGTTGCCGGCAGCGTGCACGGCAGCCTCGCGGCGGCCGATCCGGCACGGTGCCGCGAGCTGATCCGCAAATACGAAACCGACAAGGCCCAGCTCAGCGCGGTCGAGATCTCGCTGTCGCTGTTTGCGGCCGCCAATGCCGATTGCATCAACCTTGCCACCGAGCTGCTCGATCACGGCGCCTCCGTCGACGCGCGGGACCGGCTGGGCGCAAGGCCGCTGAGCCACGCCGCCCGCTCCGGCCATCTTGCCATGGTCGACCTGCTGCTGGCACGCGGCGCGCCGGTCGACGCGCGCAACCTCGCGGGATCGACCGCGCTGTATTTTGCCGCCGAGCGCGGCCATGTCGCGATCGTGCAGCGGCTGATCGACCGCGGCGCCGACGTCAATCTCACCGGACGCAGCGGCGCCTCCCCGGTCGCGGCCGCCGCCTATGCCGGCAGGGACATGGTGGTGCGCATGCTGCTGGCGCACGGCGCCGACGGCCGCAAGGCCGACGACACCGGCAAGCCGCCGGTCGTCTATGCCGCGGCCGGCGGCCAGCTCGGCATCGTCAAGCAGCTGCTCGCGCGCGAGATCGACATCAATGCGCGCTACGCCAACAATCTGACGCTCCTGATGTGGGCGGCCGGGCCGGATGAGACCGTGCCGGAGGCGCAGGCGCTCGAGGTTGTCTCGTACCTGCTGGAAGGCGGCGCCAAGGTCGACGATCGCGATGCGCGCGGCCGCACGGCGCTGATGATCGCCGCCGAAGGCAATCATCCGGCGATTGCCAGGACACTGCTCGCGCATGGCGCCGACCCTGCGCTGGCCGACAAGGCCGGCAAGCATGCCGCCGATCTCACCATCCTGTCGGCGCTGCGCGAGGAGCTGACGCCCCGCTGAGGCATGATGAGTTGAATCGAGCAACAGGTTCCGCATCACCTCGCCCCGCTTGCGGGGAGAGGTCGGAACGCATCGTTAGATGCGTTCCGGGTGAGGGGGAGCTTCCACGAGCACGTTTATCACCGTGTTCGCGGAGAGAGCCCCTCACCCCAACCCTCTCCCCGTAAGGACGGGGAGAGGGAGATCAGCCGCAACGAGGGGTGAACTTCAGCGCCGCTCACAGCCCCGCCAGATAATCCACCAGCGCGGCAAGGTCGTCGGGCGACGTTGCCAGCATCAGGTCGGACATGCCAGGATTGTTGCCGCGCGCACGGGTGCGGAAATCGGCGATGGTCTTGGCGAGATAATCCCGTCCCATTCCGGCCAGCCGCGGCACCGTGCCATCGCCCTGGAAGCGATCGAGATGGCAGGCCGGACAACCGACCGAGCGGCTGGCGCTGACCGCCTTCTCCGCCACGTCCTTGGGGGCGCGCGGCTGGCCCAGGTCAGGCCACGGCTTCTGCGAAAAATATTGCGCGATCGCCAGCATGTCGTCGCGCTCGAACTGCGCCGCGATCGGCTGCATGATCTCGCTCTTGCGATCGCCGCGCTTGAAATCGCGCAGCTGGATGTAGAGATAGCCGGCCTGCTGGCCCCAGATCGTCGGAATGGTCTTGTCGACCGGCTTGCCGTTCTCGCCGTGGCAGCCGGCGCAGACCTGCACCTTGTCTTCAATCTTCTCAGCGCATGCCTGTACCGCCATCAGCAGCAGCGCGACGCCGCCAATCATCAATCTACTGAACATCTGCCCATCCGTAGAAAACAGAAGCGGGACCGAACCGGTCCCGCCTCGCCGTCAATGTTCGCACGCGTGATGATGCATCAGGCCCGGGCTCAGTCGAGCGTGAAGGCGATGATGTTGTTGCCACGCTTGTAGTCGAGCTGGGTGTTACCGCCCGCGCCGACCACGATATATTGCTTGCCGCCGACCATGTAGCTCGACGGCGGCGCGTTGACGCCGGCGCCGGCCCGGAAGCTCCACAGCTCCTTGCCGTTCGACGAATTATAGGCCGCGAACTTGCCGTTGCCTTCGCCGGTGAAGACCAGGCCGCCGGCGGTGGCGAGGATGCCGCCGATCATCGGCTCGGGCGTGTTGACCTGCCATTTGATCTTGCCGTTGTTGTAGTTCACCGCGGTGATGTTGCCCGCCTGCTTCTCGCCCGGGATCACCTTGAAGGCACCGCCCAGCCACAGCTTGCCGTTCGGATAGGCCGAGCTCTCGACGTGGTAGGTCATCGGCTGGTGCAGGTTGATGGCGTAGGCCAGCTCCTGTCCCGGATCGGTCGCGATCGGCGACCATTCGACGCCGCCATTGGCGCCGGGCAGCATGCGCGCACCTTCCTTGGTCGGCAGCACCCACATGTTCTCCTGCGGTACCATCGCCTCGGAGAAGCGGATCAGGCTGCAGTCCTTGCGATCGTGCACATAGATGTGCCCGGTCTTGCCGGCATGAATGACGCCGGGAATCGTCTTTCCGCTCTTGTCCTTGACGTTGACCAGCACCGTCGGGCTGACCGCGTCGAGATCCCAGACGTCGTGGGCGATGTACTGGAAGTGGCAGACATACTTGCCGGTGTCGAGATCGAGCGAGACCAGCGAGTTGGTATAGAGGTTGTCGCCGGGCCGGTTCGAGCCGTCGAGGTCGGGCGACGGGTTGCCGACGACGAAGTAGATCCGGTTGGTCGCGAGATCGACCGACGGGTTCTGCCACACGCCGCCACCGAGCTTGGCATAGGGATCGCCGATCTTGGCGAGCATGTCCTTCTCGGCCTGGATATTGCGATGCATGTCGCGGCCGGTGGCATCCTTGGTCGCCCAGACACCGACGGAGTTCTCCGGAATGGTATGGAAATTCCAGAGCTGCTTGCCGGTCTTGGCGTCATAGGCGCGCACGAAACCGCGGATGCCGTATTCGCCGCCATTGGTTCCGATCAGGACCTTGTCCTTGACCACGGTCGGCGCCATCGTCTCGCTGTAGCCGAGCTCGGGATCGGCGATGTTGGTGGTCCAGATCACCTCGCCGGTCTTGGCATTCAGCGCCATCAGCTTGGAATCGAGCGTCGCCAGATAGACCCGGTCGCCGAGCACCTGGACGCCGCGATTGTTGGGACCGCAGCAATAAACCGTGATCGGGCCCATCTTGTGGGCATAGTGCCAGAGCTGCTGACCGGTCTTGGCGTCGAGTGCATAGACATGGCTGAACGACGTCGTGACGAACATCACGCCATCGACGACGATCGGAGATGTCTCAAGCGATTCCTTGACGTCGGTCTGGAAGATCCATGCGACGTGCAGGTTCTTCACATTGTCCCGGCTGATCTGCTTGCCCGGATAGAATCGCGTCTGGGCGTAGTTGCCGTTGGTAAGCAGGAAATCCCTGGTGTTCTTGTCGGCGGCGTTGAGTTGCTCCTGGGTCACAGGAGAAACATTGGCGTTGCCGAGGACCGACTGCTTCTCCTGCTTGACTTCCTGTGCGATGGCGGCGCCCGACAACAGGCCAACGCCGAGCGCGGCGGCGAATGCCGCAATCCCTTTCACGTACATATCTTCCCCCGTTATTTCTTGGTTGCAATATTAGGGATGCGTGTCTGCTACTTCCCTTCGAGGCCCGGCCGCCCTGGCGAGCGCGCAACCCGTTGCGTGGCTTGGTTGCGCTGCAATAGACGATCAAAAAAGGACGACGACAGGTATCGATGGATGGGTTCCATGTTAGCGGGGTCTTTCACAAAGACAACCGATGCGCTCAATGCGAAGCCGAAGCAGCATGACTTCGCACGCTCGAAATGCAGCGATCGCGGGTCGGCATCAAATCCGAACGATATCGGGTGCTTCGGACACCTTCACGCATCGCCGGGCAGATTTGCCTTCGCAGGCGCAGCACGCAAAATGAGACTAAGCGTCAAGCGACGGCATCGCGCGAGACGCCGCGCCGGCTGAGGTCGTGCGCGGCCTACCAATAGTCGGCCGGCAATTCCCGGCTCCGCGGTGGATCGGCGCCGGGCCGCGTGCAGGTGAAGGCGGCGCATTTGCAAGCAAAGGACAGCGCACGTGTCAGCTCGGCCGCGGAGATGTCGCGCAGCCGCTGTCGCGCGATCCGGTCCAGCCGATGCAACGCGGCGAGCAGCGCCGCCTGAAAACTGTCGCCGGCGCCGATCGTATCGACGACGTTCACCACCAGTGCTTCGGCCACGACCGGTCCGGCCTTGCGATGCCAGGCGCAGGCGCCATCATGGCCGCGCGTAATGACGACAAGCGATGCGCCGCCCGAGAGCAGCTCCTCGGCCCTCGGAGCATAGGCCTCGTCGCCGAACAGATAGGCGAAGTCGACGTCGGACATTTTCACGATGTCGGCCTTGCCGCAGAACGTCAGCATGCGCGCACGGTAGGCGTCCTTGTCCGTGACGAGGTTCGGCCGGCAGTTCGGATCGAGCGCGATCGTCACGTTCGGCCGCGCATCCTCGATCAAGGCCAGCGTCTCCGCCGCGCCCTTGTCATGGACCAGCGTGGTCGAGCCGGTGTGGAGGCAGGTGACGCCGTCAAGCGCGACCGCATCGCGCCGATAGGTCCAGTTCCGCGATGCGGTGTCGGCGTCGTAGAAGGCGTATTGCGTCTCGGTGCCGGTGACGCGCGCAAAGGCCAGCGTGGCCTGACGATTGCTGCGCGTGGCGCGACGAAGGTCGACGCCGGACGCCGCGGCATGATCGGCGATCATCTTGCCGAAGGTGTCGGTCGAGATGCCGCCGACAAAGCCGGTCGGAACGTCGAGCCGCGCGCTGCCGATCGCGATGTTGAGGCAGGAGCCGCCGACCGCGGGCGTCAAGGCCTCGCGTCCATCCGTCGTCTTCGACGGCAGGAAATCGATCAGCGCATCTCCGCAACTCAGCAGCATGGGATAAACCTTACGTCGGCGCTTCGCCGGGCGCCCGCCTCATCGCCTCGCGGCTGTCGCGGTCAAGCTCTCGCAGCATCTTGTGCACGCCGCGCTTCTTGCGGTGGAAATCGGCAAGCTCCGGCCTGGTCGGCTCGCTCAACCGCCCAAGCGCCGACATGCCGGCCATCGCGGCGTTGATCGAATTGTGCGCGCCGCTGGCGACCGCGCCCAGCATCGCGGCGCCGAGCAAGACGGGTTCTTGCGTCTGCGGCAGCGCCACCGTGTAGCCTGTCGTGTCGGCCATGATCTGGCGCACCAGGGGGCTGCGGCTCGCGCCGCCGCCGATCACGATGGTCTTGCCGTTGACGCCATGCGCCTGCAAAGCGTCGATGACGTCCGCAAGGCCATAGGCCAGCCCACACAGGCCGGCGATGAACAGCCGCTCCAGCGCCGACACGTCGGTGTCGAGATTGAGCCCCGCGATCACCGCACGCGAGCCGGGATCGGCATAGGGCGAACGGTTGCCGAGAAATTCCGGCAGGACGTGAACGTTGCGCGCCAGCAGCGCGGCGGCACCGGCATTGCCGCTGCGCGCCAGGATGCGCTTCTCGAGATGCTCGATGACGTCGACGCCGTCGCGCTTCGCCGCGAGCACAACCTCGGCATGCGCCGGATGCGATTTGAGCAGGTGATCGATCGCGGCGCCCGCCGCGGATTGGCCGCCCTCGTTCAGCCAGAAGCCCGGCACCATGCCTTCGAAATACGGCCCCCAGACACCGGGCACGAAGCAGGGATCGACCGTCGTCGCCATGATGCAGGCCGACGTTCCCATGATGTAGGCGAGCCGTTGGCAGACATCGACCTCGGCGCCGGAGCCATCGCGGCCGCCGATCGCGCCGACGCCGCCGGCATGGGCATCGATCAGGGAGGCCCCGACCGCGGTTCCCGGCAGCAGGCCGAGATCGCGCGCGGCATCCTCGGACAGCCCGCGGCCGAGCGGCGAGCCGGGCGGCACGATCTCGCTGCCGATCCGCCCAAAGCGATCGGCCGCGAGCGCCTCGAGCCCGACCCGCTTGAAAAAGGCTTCACTCCAGCCGCCCTCATCAGCGACGTAGGTCCATTTGCAGGTGACGGTGCAGGTCGAGCGCGCCAGCGAGCCGGACGCGCGGAACGAGAGATAGTCGGCAAGATCGAAGAAGTGCCCGGCAGCCTCGAAGGTCGCGGGCATATGCCGTTTCAGCCAGAGGATTTTCGGGATCTCCATCTCCGGCGAGATGGCGCCACCGACATAGCGCAGCACCTTGTCGCCGGTCGCGTTGACGAATTCGGTTTCGTCCATCGCGCGGTGATCCATCCAGACCACGACATTGCGTGCGGGATCGCCGGACGGACTGACGGTGAGCGGCCGGCCAGCTCTGTCGAGTACGACCAGCGAACAGGTCGCGTCGAAGCCGATGCCTTTGACGCTTTCGGCGATAACCGCGGCCTCCCGGATTGCGTGGCGCACCGAGGCGACGCAGGCCGCCCAGATGTCGTCGGACGATTGCTCGACGATATCGCCGGGCTCGTGCCAGACCCGGATCGGGTGCCGCGCCGACCCCAAAAGCTTCCCCGACTCGTTGAACACGCCCGCCCGGGCGCTGGTGCTTCCGACGTCCACCCCGATATAGGCTTGCCGCATGACCGCTCTATCTTCTGTTGAGCACGATCTCCCCGGGCAACCCTACCAGCAAGTGTAGCCGCCATCGACCAGAACGATGCTTCCGGTCATCAGACTTGCAGCATCGGAGGCCAGGAACAAGACGACGGAGGCGATCTCGTCAACCTGCCCCATCCGCGCCATCGGGGTTCCACCGATCCAGGCATCGTACATTTTGGGGCTGTTCTTCACGAACGCGTTCAGCGGCGTCTCGATATAGGTCGGCGCCACGGCATTGACGCGAACCCCGCGCGCGCCCCATTCGGCCGCGAGCGATTTCGTCAGGTGATGCACCGCGGCCTTGGAGGCATTGTAGAAGCACTGTTCCTGCGGCTTGTTGACGATGAAGCCGGACATCGAGCCGACATTGACGATGGTTCCGGACTTCGCCTTCAGCATGTGATTGCCGAAGGCGCGGCAGCACCAGAAGGTACCGTTCAGGTTGACGTCGATGACATTGAGCCAGTGCTCGTCGGTTACGGTTTCCGCCGGCGTCTCGCTGCGGGCGATGCCGGCATTGTTGACGAGGATGTCGACCTTGCCGTACTTGCGCACCAGCTCGTCGGCGACCGCGGAGACGCGGCCGGAATCCGTGACGTCCATCACCGCGATATCGGCGTCAAAGCCCTTGGCCTTCAGCGCGGCTAACGCGTCATTGGCGACCTTGACGTCACGGTCGCCGATGATGACCTTGGCGCCGGCCTCGGCGAGCGCTTCGGCGCAGGCGAGCCCGATGCCCTGACCGGCGCCGGTGATGATGGCGGTCTTGCCGCCGAGCCTGAATTTTTCGAGATACATTTTCTTCTTCCTTAGCTTCTTTTTGAGCATGATCTGTTCGGAAGACCGCTTCACACTTTGCGCTAACGCGGCCCTCCGGGTCCGGATCATGCTCTACGCGTGAATCGATTTTCCGCTGTCGTCGAAACGGTGGATGCGCGCCGGATCCGGGATCAGCGACACCCGGTCGCCGGGATGCAGATCGAGCTCGCCGATATAGCGCGCAGTCAGCATTCCCAGTGGTCCGGCGTCGACATAGAGGAAGGTGTCGCTGCCGAGATGCTCGGCGACCGAGACGGTGCCGTGCCAGCCGCCCTGCCCGTCGCGCTCGACCCTCAAATGCTCGGGCCGCACCCCGATGGTCGCGGCGCCCTGCTGCTTCGCGATCTCATCGGTGACGAAATTCATCTTCGGCGAGCCGATGAAGCCGGCGACGAACAGGTTGGCCGGCTTCTCGTAGAGCTCGAGCGGCGAACCGTATTGCTCGATCTTGCCGCCGTTCAGCACCACGATCTTGTCGGCCATGGTCATGGCCTCGACCTGGTCGTGGGTGACGTAGATCGCCGTGGTGCCGAGCTGCTTCTGCAACCGCGTCACTTCGAGCCGCATCTGCACCCGCAGCGCGGCGTCGAGGTTCGACAGCGGCTCGTCGAACAGGAACGCCTTCGGCTCGCGCACGATGGCGCGCCCGATCGCGACGCGCTGGCGCTGGCCGCCGGAGAGCTCGCGCGGCTTGCGGTCGAGATAGGGCGTCAGGTTGAGCGTTGCCGCGGCCGCCTCGACCTTGCGGTTGATCTCGTCCTTGGCGATGCCGGCCATCTTCAGGCCGAACGCGATGTTGCCGCGCACGCTCATATGCGGATAGAGCGCGTAGGACTGGAACACCATCGACAGCCCGCGCTTGGCCGGCGGCACATCGACCACGTTGCGCCCGTCGATCAGGATCGCGCCGCCGGTGACATCCTCGAGCCCCGCAATCAGCCGCAACAGCGTGGTCTTGCCGCAGCCGGACGGGCCGACGAAGACGACGAAGGAGCCGTCGGCGATGTCGAGATCGGCGCCCTTGATGATGTGGACCGGCCCGAACGATTTTTGGACACCCTGCAGCGTAATCTGACCCATGGCAAAAGCCTTTCTGCTACTTGACCGCGCCGAAGGTCAGGCCGCGGACGAGCTGCCGCTGACTGAACCAGCCGAGCACGAGAATGGGCGCGATCGCGAGCGTCGACGCCGCCGACAATTTCGCCCAGAACAATCCTTCCGGGCTGGAATAGGACGCGATGAACACGGTGAGCGGCGCGGCCTCGAGCGTCGACAAGTTGAGGGTCCAGAACGCCTCGTTCCACGCCAGGATCAGATTGAGCAGCAACGTCGAGGCCAGCCCCGGCACCGCCATCGGCGTCAGCACGTAGATCAGCTCGCGCCCGATCGTGGCGCCATCCATCCGCGCCGCCTCGAGGATGTCCTTCGGAATCTCCTTGAAATAGGTGAACAGCATCCAGATCACGATCGGCAGATTGCCGAGGCAGAGGATGAAGATCAGGCCGCTTCTGGTGTCGAGCAGGCCGAAGGTGCGGTAGATCAGATAGATCGGCACCAGGACACCGACTGGCGGCATCATCTTGGTGGACAGCATCCAGAGCAGCACGTCCTTGGTCCGCTTGGTCGGCGAGAACGCCATCGACCACGCCGCCGGAATCGCGATCAGCATCGCGATCAGCGTCGAGCCGCCGGCGATGATGATCGAGTTGAGCGCGTGGTGGAAATAGTCGCTGCGCTCCTGCACCGTGGCGTAGTTTTCGGTGGTCCAGTGGAAGAACAGGAACGAGGGCGGGATCGCGAACGCCTCGAGCTCGGTCTTGAAGCTCGCCAGCACCATCCAGAGGATCGGGAAGAAGATCAGGAAGCCGACCAGCCAGGCCGCCACCGTCGAGATCACCTTGCGCCGTGTCGTGACCATCCGCGCCATGACGTTACGCCTCCAGATTCCGGCCGACGATACGAACGAGGAAGAACGCGACGATGTTGGCGAGCACCACCGCGACCAGGCCGCCCGCCGAGGCGCTGCCGACGTCGTACTGGATCAGCGCCTGCGAATAGATCAGGAAGGCGATGTTGGTGGTCTGCAGGCCGGGGCCGCCGCCGGTGGTGACGAAGATCTCCGCAAACACCGTGAGCAGGAAGATGGTCTCGATCAGGATCACCACGGTGATCGGGCGCGCCAGGTGCGGCAGCGTGATGTAGATGAAGGTCGAGATCGCGCTCGCGCCGTCCATCTCGGCGGCCTCCTTCTGCTCCTCGTCGAGCGATTGCAACGCGGTGAGCAGGATCAGGGTCGCGAACGGCAGCCATTGCCAGGAGATGATCAGGATCACCGAGAACAGCGGCGCGTCGTTGAACCAGTCGATCGCCGGCAGCCCGAACAGATGCGCGATCCAGGCGAACAGGCCCGACACCGGATGCATCAACAGGTTCTTCCAGACCAGCGCGCTCACCGTCGGCATCACGAAGAACGGCGCGATCACCATCAGCCGGACGATCGAGAGCCCGACCACCTGCTGGTCGAGCAGCACCGCCAGCGGCACGCCGAGGATGATCGTGATCGCGAGCACCGAGCCGACCAGCACCAGCGTATTCTGCAGCGAGGCGAGGAAGGCCGGATCGGTGAGGAAGTAGCGGAAATTCTCCAGGCCAACGAACGATTCGGAGCCAGGATCGAGCAGATTGTAGTGCAGGGTCGCGAAGTAGATCGTGAGCGCCAGCGGCACGATCATCCAGATGAACAGCAGCGCTACCGCGGGCGTAAGCAGCGTGCGTGCAAGCAGTTGGGTCTGCTGGGTCGCCATCCCCGCCTCCTTACTTAAGGAAAGGAGCGACCATCCCGCTGCGGGACAGGATGGTCGCAAGTACCCAGCTCGGGAGGTCTAAGCTGGTCAGGCGGCAAGGCGTTTGACTCGCCTTGGCTATCGAGTCGCAGGCAGGCTTACTTGATGTAGCCCGCGCGCTTCATTTCGCGCTCGGTCGCGGACTGCGCAGCCGAGAGCGCCGCATCGACAGTGGTCGAACCTGAGAGCGCGGCCGAGAACTGCTGGCCCACCTGGGTTCCGATGCCCTGGAATTCAGGGATCGCCGCGTATTGCACGCCGACGTAAGGCACCGGCTTCACCGTCGGCTTGTTCGGATCGGCGGCATCGATCGAGGCCAGCGTCAGCTTGGCGAAGGGGGCGACCTTCAGATAGTCGGGGTTCTTGTACAGTGAGGAGCGCGTGCCCGGCGGCACGTTGGCCCAGCCTTCCTTCGACGCGACGAGCTTGGTGTAATCCTTGCCGGTCGCCCAGGCGATGAACTTCTCGGCCGCCTCGACCTTCTTCGAACCGGCGGGGACCGCGAGGCTCCACGCCCACAGCCAGTTGGCGTTCTTGCCGAGCCCGGTGTTCGGCGCCAGCGCGAAGCCGACCTTGTCGGCGACCTTGGATTCCTTCGGATTGGTCACGAACGACGCCGCGACCGTGGCGTCGATCCACATCGCGCATTTGCCGGCGTTGAACAACGCGAGGTTCTCGTTGAAGCCGTTGGAGCTGGCGCCGGGAGGGCCGGCCTGCTTCATCAGGTCGACATAGGTCGTCAGCGTCTTCTTCCATTCCGGCGAGGTGAATTGCGGCTCCCACTTCTCGTCGAACCAGCGCGCGCCGTAGGAATTGGCCATCGCGGTCAGGAACGCCATGTTCTCGCCCCAGCCGGCCTTGCCGCGCAGGCAGATGCCATAGACGCCAGCGGACTTATCGGTCAGCTTCTTGGCGGCGTCGACCACGAAGTCCCAGGTCGGGCTCTCCGGCATCTTCAGGCCGGCCTTGTCGAACAGGTCGGTGCGATACATCACCATCGAGCTCTCGCCGTAGAACGGCGCTGCATAGAGCTTGCCGTCGACCGAGACCGCATCCTTGATCTTGGGCAAGAGGTCGCCGACGTCGTAATCGGCGCCGAGCTTGTCGAGCGGCACCAGCCAGTTCTTCTTGGCCCAGATCGGCACCTCATAGGTGCCGATGGTAAGCACGTCGAACTGGCCGCCCTTGGTGGCGATGTCGGTGGTCACGCGCTGGCGCAGCACGTTCTCCTCGAGCGTCACCCATTTGACAGTGATATCGGGATTCTTCGCGGTGAATTCGCTGGTGAGCCCCTGCATGCGGATCATGTCGCCATTGTTGACGGTCGCCACCGTCAGCGTGGTCTGGGCGATCGAGGGGGCAGAGATCAAAACAGCAGCCGCGCCCGCAACGGCGCAAAGGACGTTTTTCAAGGTGACCTCCCTTATGTCACGTTGAGCATATGCCCACGTGTTGAGCGTATGTTCATCCTGTTGCCAAATTTTGTCAAGCGCGCGGGGAACGCCGTTCCGCGCGTTTGCGGGTTCCACCACAGCCTGAAATGGAGGTGTTTGCGGAGGTGAAGAAGGGCGCTGAGCCCCAGAAGGCAACTTGATTTGCGGCCACAGCGGGACTGCGCTCCCTCGCCCCGTTCTTACGGGGAGAGGGTTGGGGTGAGGGCTCTTTCCGCGCATACGAAGCGGACGAATGCGCGGAGACTCCCCCTCACCCGGATCGCATCTCCAATGCGATCCGACCTCTCCCCGCAAGCGGGGCGAGGTGAAGTACGACTCGCGACGCCTACCGATCGAGCACCGCGCGCGCGGTGGCCTCATCGGTGATGAGGCCGTTGATCACCCGGCCCGCCAATGCGGCCTTGATCGACGGCACCTTGGCGGCGCCGACCGCCGCGGCGATCGTGGTCGCTTCCGCGGGGATCTGCGGCGGGATGCTCGTCAGCCGCTTGTTGGTGCCGCCCTTGATCAGGCGGCCCCTGGCGTCATAGGCCCAGCCGGTCACCTCACCGATCGCGCCGAGCCGCATCATCTCGAGCAGCTCCTCGCGGGTGACGAAGCCGTCGACATGGACCTGGGCCTTCTGGTCCATCTGGCCGATGCCGATCAGCCGCAGATCGGCCTTGGCGGCGACCGCCCTCACCCGCGCGATCGGGTCGATGCGCACCATGCGGTTGCGCTCGTCCTCGCTCGACATCAGGAACGGCAGCGGCATCGGGTAATGGCGCGCACCGGTGCGGTCGGCGAGCCGTCCCACCGTGTCGTAGAAGCTTGCCGAGCCGTCGGCGGAGATGTTGCCGACCAGCGAGACGATCTGGTGATCGGGCCGCTCGATTGGCGAGACCCGCTCGACCGCGGCGCGCACCGCGCGGCCGGTGCCGAGCGCGACGATCACGGGCGTCTCCGAACGCAGCGTCGTCTCCAGCAGATTGGCGCTGCGCTCGGCGATCCCCGCATTCGACAGCGGCGCCGCCGGATCGGTCGGCACGACGTCGCAATGCACGAGGTTGAACCGCGCCTTCAGCCGGGAGGCCAGCTCCATGCAGGCCGCGATGGGGTGTTCGAGGCGAAACGTGATCAGCCGCTCCGCGAGGCACAGCGACACCAGGCGCTGCGCCGAGGCGCGCGACACCTGCAACATTTTGGCGATTTCGTCCTGGGTGTGGCCCGCGATGAAATACAGCCAGCCGGCGCGCGCCGCATCGTCAAGGCGAGACTTTTCGTTGTCGGGCGCAGCCATCGTCTTGCGTCAGCCTTCCATCCAGAAATCCGTCATCGCGGCGAAGATTCGATCCGCCCCGGCCTGCCGCAGCAGAACACTGCCATCCGCCAACCGATAGTGGGCGCCGCCGACAAATCCCCATACTTTCATGCCGGCCGCCTTCGCCGCGGTCACCCCGCTGATGCTGTCCTCGATCACGAGCGTACGGCGCGGCGCGGCGCCCATCGCGCTTGCCGCATGCAAGAACAGATCCGGGGCCGGCTTGCCGTGCTTGACCATCTGCGCAGTGTAGAGCCGCGGTCCGAAGCTGGCGGCGAGGCCGGTCAGCTCCAGCGAAAACTTCACCCGCTCGAGATCGCTCGACGAGGCGACACAATATGGCAGGCGCAATTCCGCGAGCACCGCCGCGATGCCGGCGATCGGCTTGAGCCGGGAGCGGAAGGTCTCACGGACCTGCAGCGCCAGGCCTGGCAGAAACGTCGCGGGCAACGGCTTTCCGACGCCCCGGCAGTAGTCGACCAGGGCCGCGGTGCTGCGTCCGAGGAAGAGTTCGAGCGCCCGCTCGGTGGTCATCCCGATGCCGGCCTGGACCATTGCCTCGGCGAGGCAGCGGCAGCTCAATTCCTCGCTGTCGACGAGCACGCCGTCGCAGTCGAAGATGACGAGATCGGTCTCGGGAAGCCGCGGATCCATCCCGACATGAGATCATATGCTCAGGCCATGAGCAATAGATCACAGCTTCGCGCGGAATGCCGCGCCTCAAATGGTCGCGGTGCACCGCCAGGGATGCTGTGCGACAAGGCGAAATGCCGCATGACACACCTCTGATCGCGACCGTCGTCGCGGGTCTCGGATTAGCTTTCGTCTTCGGAACCATCGCCCAGCGCTTTCGGGTTCCGCCACTGGTCGGTTATCTGCTCGCGGGCGTGGCCGTCGGTCCCTTCACGCCCGGCTTCGTTGCCGATCAGGCGCTGGCAACCGAGCTCGCGGAGCTCGGTATCATTCTCCTGATGTTCGGCGTCGGCCTGCATTTCTCGCTGAACGATCTGTTGTCGGTGCGGGCGATCGCGGTGCCCGGCGCGATTGCGCAGATTGCGGTCGCCACATTGATGGGCCTTGGCCTTGCGCTGTTGATGGGCTGGACCGTCGGCGCAGGCCTGGTGTTCGGCCTCGCGCTGTCGGTCGCAAGTACCGTCGTGCTGTTGCGCGCACTGCAGGAGCGCCGCCTGATGGACACCGAACGCGGCAAGATCGCGGTCGGCTGGCTGATCGTCGAAGACCTCGCCATGGTGCTGGCGCTGGTGCTGTTCCCGGCGATAGCGAGCTTGCAGGGCGGCGATGGCGCGGCGCTTACCTCCGACCCGCTCGCCGCCCGTTTCGGTCTCGGGCTGACCGGCGTGCTGGTGCTGACGCTGATCAAGATCGCCGTGTTCATCGCGCTGATGCTGGTGGTCGGGCGCCGGCTGATCCCGTGGGTCCTGCACTACATCGCGCATACCGGCTCGCGCGAGCTGTTCCGGTTGACCGTGCTCGCGATCGCGCTCTGCATCGCGTTCGGCGCGACCAAGCTGTTCGGTGTCTCGCTGGCGCTCGGCGCGTTCTTCGCCGGGATGATGCTGCGGGAATCGCCGCTCAGCCAGCGCGCGGCCCAGGAAACACTGCCGCTGCGCGATGCCTTCGCGGTGCTGTTCTTCGTCTCCGTTGGCATGCTGTTCGATCCATTCAGCTTGGTGCGCGAGCCCTGGCCGTTCGCAGCGACTTTGTTCGTCATCGTGGTCGGCAAGTCGCTCGCCGCCCTTCTGATCGTCGTGCTGTTCCGTCATCCGATGGCAACCGCCCTGATGATCTCGGCGAGCCTCGCCCAGATCGGCGAATTCTCCTTCATCCTGGCCGAGCTCGGCGTTGCGCTCAATCTGCTGCCGAAGGCCGGCCGCGACCTGATCCTGGCGGGCGCGATCGTCTCGATCATGCTCAACCCGCTGGTGTTCGCGGTGGTCGACTGGCTGACGTCGCGGCTCGAGAAGCCGCAGACCTCCTCGCCAACCGCCGCAGCTTCTGAACCAATCCCGGTCACCGAATTGCAGGATCACACCATCCTGGTCGGCTACGGCCGGGTCGGCAGCATCGTCGGCGATGCTCTGCATCAACGCAGCGCACCGTTCCTCGCGGTCGAGGCGTCCGACGACATGGTCGCCAAGCTCAAGGAGCGGGGCATCGAAGCCCTGATGGGCAACGCCGCGCGCGCCAGCGTGCTGCGCGCGACCAATCCGGCCGCCGCGCGATCGCTGGTCATCGCGATTCCCGAAGCTTTCGAGGCCGGCCAGATCGTCGAGCAGGCGCGCGCCGCGAATGCCGGTATCCAGATCATCGCCCGTGCGCATTCCGACGCCGAGGTCGATCATCTCAAGGCACTTGGCGCCGACATCGTGATCATGGGCGAGCGCGAGATCGCCCGCGGCATGATCGAGGAGCTCGACAGGGCACGTCCGGCCGCTATGCGAACCGCCGAGCAGGATTCGGCTGCTTGAGATAGATTACGCCCGCCGCACCGATGCACGCCGCGCGTCACGCGATGAGGGAGATCAAAACATGGCCTTCAAGAGCCCGCACGTTTCGCTGGTGTCGTTCTCGGTCGAGATCGGCGCCGCGGACACGACAAACGTCATGCAGGTCGAGACCGACCTGCATCTGAACACCCGTCATCCGAGCTATGACGCGGCCGCCGTGGAGCGGCTGGTGCGTGACGCGCAAGCCCATCTCGCCGGCAATGCCGGTCAGGTCACCCGGATCCGGCTGGTCTCCACCCGCAGCGGCCAGACCTGATGGCTCTTTATTCGAGCATGATCTCCGCGCACACGCTTCGCGTTTGTCGCGAGAGAAAACCGGCCTCCACTTTTCCGGATCACGCTCTAGCCGCCAAGGAATGCGGGCGCCAGATCCTCCTGCACGATGATGTTGGCGGCTTCCGTCGTCAGTTCGCTGCCGACGAGGTCAAGATTCTTGGCGGCCTCGAACAGCATCGAGCGGACGTCGTCTGGCGTCAGCACGCCTTTCGCGATCAGCTTGCGCACCAGCGCCTGCAGGATAAGAACGTCGATCTCGCCATGCGCCAGCGGCGTCGGCTTGTCCGTCATGATCGTCTCCCAGGCTGATCTCAAGGCTGAGGTTCGTCGTAAGTGAGGCGCCTAGCGCGGTGGTGACGCCATATCCTTGTGCAATTGCTCGAACGCGCGGCGCAGGCCGTGCAGCTGATCGACCAGATGGAGGATGACGTCGATGCCCTCGTCGTTGACGCCGAAGTCGCCCTTCAGGTCCTGGATCAGATGCGCTCGCGCCACGTCGGTGTCGGAGAAGCTGACCTCGCTGGCGGTCTCGTCCGGCACGAGCCATTGCTGCTCGATCCAGAACTCCAGCGTCTGCACCTCCAGACCTGCACTGGTGAGGAACTGCTGCTTGTTCATGATGCACCATCCTCGCGCGGATCGAACGCCTTTCGATCCCAGTTCGATACAAACGCCTCGAGCTCGGGATCGGGTCCCTTGGGCAGGACCACCTTGAGCTTGACGAGTTCATCGCCATGGCCACCGCCGACGCGGGGCGCGCCCTTGCCGCGCAACCGCATGGTCGTGCCGGTGTTCGATCCCTTCGGAACCGTCATGGTCACGGCACCGGTCGGCGTCGGAACGCGGACTTTTCCGCCGAGCACCGCCTCGGACAGCGAGATCGGCAGTTCCAGCGTAATGTCGTCACCCTCGCGGGTGAAGCGCGGGTCGGGGCGAACCTCCACCTCGATCAGCGCATCGCCGGGACCGCCCTTGCCGCTGCCGGGCATGCCCTTGCCGCGCAGACGAATGATCTGGCCATCGACGAGCCCTGGCGGGATCGTCACGTCGAGCGTACCGCCGTCGGGAAGCGTCAGCCGCTTGCTCGCACCGGTGATCGATTCCGCGAAGTCGATCGCGAGGGCGTAATGCAAATCACGGCCGCGCCGGTTGGCGCGCGCCTGCTCGCTGCGCCGGAGCAGCTCGGCGAAGGCGTCGTCCTGGTCCATGTAGTCGGCATAGCCGGAACTGTCGGCGTACGGATGCCCCGCATCCGCGTTGGCGAAATCCCGGTAGTAGCGATGCTGCGGCCGCTCGGCGCCATCAGCATCGATCTCGCCGGCGTCGAAGCGCTTGCGCTTCTCGGCATCCGAGAGCAGATCGTTCGCAGCAGCGACTTCCTTGAATTTGTCTTCGGCCGCCTTGTCACCCGGATTGAGATCCGGGTGCAGCTTCTTCGCCAGCCTTCGATAGGCCTTCTGGATATCGGCCGCAGACGCCGTCGGGGCAACGCCAAGAATCTCGTACGGATTTCTCACAACCTGCTCCGCAACACCGTGAGTGCACCTGCAATCATGAGGGCGCAAAAGCAGGCGATTTGCAAGTGCGCAGGCGCGCCGCGGGGCAACGGCCGACGCAGCATGCGCTCACGTCACATGACGAGCTAGGATGTATGTCCGGGGTCCAGATAGTTCGGCATGTTCTTTTGCTGCTGCGGCGTCATCTTGGCGGTATCCGGCTTGCCGGGCACGCCCCGCGGACCGAGCAGGGCGCGCTGCATATCGTCCTCGCTCAGGCGCGGCTTGCCATCGTCAAGCTGTCCATCGCCACCGTGACTCTGTGCCATGACCAACCTCCAGTGATGATCGCTTGCGCACAGGCGGGACAATACCGCGCTCCGCCGGAACGAGCCAGCGGAGCGCGGACGTGCCTTAGTGTTGCTCCTGCCGCTTCTCCTCCGCGGGATGACCTGCCGCGGGCGCAGCATGCGGAGCGGCGTGCGGCTCCGGCCGTGCGGCGGGCTGGGGATGGGCGGCCTGCGGATGCGGCTCGGGGCGCGCCATCGTCTCCGGGCGCGCTTCCGGCCTTGCCGCAGGCTCCGGTCGCGCTTCGGGCTTCGCTGGCTCAGGCCGCGCAACGGGCTTCGCGGCAGGCTCGGGACGCGGCTCTTCCTTGCGCACCTCTTCGGGCCGCTTCTCCTGCACGGCAGGCCGCGCCGCTTCTGCAGGATGCGGCTCAAGCTTCGGCTCGGCGGCAGGCGCTGCGCGCTTCTCTTCGACCGCAGGCCTATTCACTTCGGCGGGCGGATGCGCCGCGACGCCCTTCTCGGGAACCGGAAGCGCGTGGGATCCGGCAGGCGCGGGTGCAGCAGGATGCGGCTCAGCCTTCGTCTCGGGAGCAGGTGCCGCGCGCTTCTCCTCGGCCGCGGGCTTGTTCGCCTCGGCCGGTGGATGCGCCGCCGGAAGCTCCTTCCCCGGGACCGGGAGCGCGTGGGAAGCGGCCGGTGCTGTTGCGGGCGCGGCTGCAGCTCCCGGGTGCCCCGGCTCCCCGGCCGCCGGCCGTGCAGCGTTGGCAGGCACCGCCTCGCCGGCCGCCCGCGCGCGAACCACGCCCGGTCCCTTCAACTCGCCGGGACGCGCCGTTGCGGCGACAGCGGGCACGCCATTGTTGGTCCGCTTGAACAGGCTCGGATCCTGGCTTGCGGTCTCGACCTGCTTGCGTTGCAACGGCGTCGCCGCGAAGTGCTGCTCCTTGGCGATCGCGCGATCGGCCGGCGTCGGCCGCACCTCGATGCCGCCGCGGCCGCCATTGTAGCTGACGTTGTTGACGGTGGTCTGATTGATCGTGACGTTCTTCTCGTAGACGTTGGTGATCCGCGCGCCCTGCAGATTGTTCACGGTGCGATTGTAAAAGAAGTTGCCGTGATCCCAGCGGCCGCCTTCATACCCTGAACCGCCGTAGCCGAAGCCGTAATTGACGCCGCCGTAGAAGCCGACGCGATCACCCCAATAGCCCTGATGGAAAATGAAGCCGCCGCCGAACGCGCCCCAGTAGCCGGGCGTCCACAGCAGTCCGACCCGCGGCGGCTGCACCCAGGTGCCCGGCACCCAGTAGTAATCGCCGCGATCCTCGTCCCACGACCAATTGCCCGGCGACCACATGTAGCCGGGACCAGGCACCGGCGGCTGATCGTAAGTCGGCAACGGCGGCGGCGCGGTCTCGACGGCAGAGACCGGCGCGCATGCCGCATCCTGCGCGATTGCGGGCACCGCAGTCGCATAGAACAGCGCCGTGGCAATCGCTGCACACGACACGGTCGAATAGAGACGAGTTGTCATTGGGAGCCTCTTCGATGAGCACGTTCGACGTGAGACGGAACAAAAGTTCCGTGCATCGGCAATGCACCGACACACTTCATCGCTAGCGCCTTGACCTTACACCAGCCTGAAACGCATAGACGCAAACGGAAACGCGCACACGCGGCTATTCATGGTCGGTTCAGAGTGCGCCGTGACAACGTTGCGCGATTCAGTGGAACATCGCGCGTTGCTTCTCTGCATCATCGAGCAAGCTACGCGAAACGCGACGTGATCGATTCCGACAGCGTGTCCCGAACTTGACTTGGGCCTTTGTGCGATCACAACGATCCATGCTCATCCAGCGCTCGCTTCGCGAGCACAGCGATCTATCGAACCGCAATCAGCACGATGCGTGCACCCGGCTTGCCGGCGCGGCCGTAGCAGTGCTCCCGGATGAGTGCCAAAGACGAACGTCAGCCCTCGCAACGGCTTAACCGCAGCATCCCGGCGGTCGCGCTCCGCGATTGACACTCCCCTGAAAGGACCACACGATGCGAGATGCGGCGGCCTTCGGCCCGCGGTTTTTCCGCCGGCGCAATCGCACGGGGCTGTTGCATGATGGATGTCATCGTTCCGCCATCTGTCGCCGGCGGGACTGCGTGGCTGACTTGATCTCGACGAGCCTGCGTTGCCTTGAGGTGCCACGATGAACATAGAAAAATATACTGATCGCGTTCGCGGCTTCATTCAGTCGGCGCAATCACTCGCGATGCGCGAGGGGCATCAGCAGTTCTCGACGCTTCACATCCTGAAGGTGCTGCTCGACGACAATGAGGGCCTCGCGGCCGGCCTGATCGACCGTGCTGGCGGCAACTCGCGCGCGATCCTCAAGGCGACCGAAGACGCGCTGGCGAAGGTACCGAAGGTGAGCGGCGCCGGCTCGGGACAGATTTACCTGGCGCCGGAGACCGCGCGCGCCTTCGCGGCGGCAGAACAGGCCGCCGACAAGGCCGGCGACAGCTTTGTCTCGGTCGAACGCCTGCTGCAGGCCCTTGCGGCCGACAAGGACAGCGAAGCCGGCAAGCTGCTCGCCAAGGGCGGCGTCAATCCGCAGAACCTGAATGCGGCCATCAACGCGCTGCGCAAGGGCCGCACCGCCGACAGCGCGTCGGCCGAGAACGCCTATGACGCACTGAAGAAATATGCCCGCGACCTGACCCAGGCCGCGCGCGACGGCAAGCTCGACCCGGTGATCGGCCGCGACGAGGAGATTCGCCGCACCATCCAGGTGCTGTCGCGGCGGACCAAGAACAATCCTGTGCTGATCGGCGAGCCCGGTGTCGGCAAGACCGCGATCGTCGAAGGCCTGGCGCTGCGCATCCTCAATGGCGACGTGCCGGAAAGCCTGCAGGACAAGGCGCTGCTCGCGCTCGATCTCGGCGCGCTGATCGCCGGCGCAAAATATCGCGGCGAGTTCGAGGAGCGGCTCAAGGCGGTGCTGCAGGAAGTGACCTCGGCCGAGGGCGGCATCATCCTGTTCATCGACGAGATGCACACGCTGATCGGCGCCGGCAAGGGCGACGGCGCGATGGACGCATCCAACCTCCTGAAGCCCGCGCTCGCCCGCGGCGAGCTGCACTGCATCGGCGCCACCACGCTCGACGAATACCGCAAGCATGTCGAAAAGGATGCGGCGCTGGCGCGGCGTTTCCAGCCGGTGTTCGTCTCCGAGCCGACGGTCGAGGACACCATCTCGATCCTGCGCGGCCTCAAGGACAAATACGAGCAGCATCACGGCGTGCGCATCGCGGATTCGGCGCTGGTCGCCGCCGCCACGCTGTCGAACCGCTACATCACCGACCGCTTCCTGCCCGACAAGGCGATCGACCTGATGGACGAGGCGGCGGCGCGGCTGAAGATGCAGGTCGATTCCAAGCCGGAAGAACTCGATTCGCTCGACCGCGAGATCATCCGGCTCAAGATAGAGCAGGAAGCGCTGAAGAAGGAGACCGATCTCGGCTCCAAGAGCCGCCTGCAGACGCTCGAGAAGGATCTTGTCGACCTGGAAAAGAAGTCGGCGGACATGACATCGAAATGGCGGTCGGAAAAGAGCAAGCTCTCCGATGCGCAGAAGATGAAGGGCGAGCTCGAACAGTTGCGTACCGAGCTCGCCAATGCGCAGCGCAAAGGTGAATTCCAGAAGGCGGGCGAGCTGGCCTATGGCCGCATTCCCGAGCTCGAGAAGAAGCTTGCGGCTGTCGAGGCCAGCGAGACGTCGTCCGCCAGCGAAACCGTGACCGCCGACAATATCGCGCAGGTGGTCTCGCGTTGGACCGGCGTACCGGTCGACAAGATGCTGGAGGGCGAGAAGGACAAGCTGCTGCGCATGGAGGAGATGCTCGGCAAGCGCGTCGTCGGCCAGGCCGAGGCGGTCCGCGCGGTGTCGACCGCGGTCCGTCGCGCCCGCGCCGGCCTGCAGGACCCCAACCGGCCGATCGGCTCGTTCATGTTCTTAGGTCCAACCGGCGTCGGCAAGACCGAGCTTGCGAAAGCGCTTGCCGAATATCTGTTCGATGACGAGACCGCGATGATCCGCCTCGACATGTCCGAATACATGGAGAAGCACTCGGTCTCGCGGCTGATCGGCGCCCCTCCCGGCTATGTCGGCTATGACGAGGGCGGCGCCCTGACCGAAGCCGTGCGGCGGCGGCCTTATCAGGTGGTGCTGTTCGACGAGATCGAGAAGGCGCATCCCGACGTCTTCAACGTGCTGCTGCAGGTGCTCGACGACGGCCGCCTGACCGACGGCCAGGGCCGCACCGTCGATTTCCGCAACACGCTGATCATCATGACCTCGAACATCGGCGCCGAATACCTGGTCAACCAGCCGGAAGGCCAGAGCACAAGCGCGGTGCGCGAGCAGGTGATGAACATGGTACGCGCGCACTTCCGCCCGGAATTCCTCAACCGGATCGACGAGATCATCCTGTTTCACCGGCTGCAGAAGAGCGACATGGGCCGCGTCGTCGAGATCCAGTTCTCGCGGCTGCGCAGGCTGCTGGAGGATCGCAAGATCGAGCTGGAGCTCGATCCGAAGGCGCGCGACTGGCTGGCGGAGAAGGGCTGGGATCCGGCTTACGGCGCCCGGCCGCTGAAGCGGGTGATCCAGCGCAGCGTGCAGGATCCGCTGGCGGAGATGATCCTTTCCGGCGACGTGCGCGACGGCTCGGAGGTAAAGCTTTCGGCCACCAAGGCCGGCCTCACCTTCAACGGCAAGAAGCCGGAGAACGCGGCGGCGGACGAATTCGAACCGGTGTGAGACAGGCCGGATTGCCCACGACGCGTTGTCATCGCCGCGTCGTCTGCCAGCATCATATGCTAGCCGAATATACAAGCTGACCTGCAACCAGGGAGAGCGCCATGACGCAGCACCAGATCAAGGACAACATGGAGGTCATCGGCGCCGATGGCGTGCATGTCGGCACCGTCGATCACGTCGAGGGCAACCGCATCAAGCTGAAGAAAAGCGACAGCGACGGCTTCCACAAGGGCCATCACCACTTCATCGAGCTCGGCTTCGTGGCGGGTGTCGAAGGCTCCAAGGTTCGGCTCTCGGCCAACGCCGCGATTGCGGTGACGCTCGAGGAAGAGAAGTCCGGCAAGCCCGTCGATTGAGGCAGGCACCTCTGCAAGCGCGTGAACCATTCGAGCCCTTGTAAAGGCTCCACCGGCATGCTCCTCTGCCCCTGTCTGGACGCCGATCCGGCGTCCAGCGCTTGCCTTTTGTCCTCGTGGAAGTGCCGTTTTAGTCAAGGAGACCTGCGTGCCATCAGCCGTTCCGCAACCGGTCGCTGCGAAGCTGACGCGCGCGGCCATCTTCCTTGCGGTCACGCTCAAGCCCAATCCGGAATATGATGCGGTGGTGCGGTCGCTATGCGCCGACCTGGGCGCGCTCCTGCGCGCCGTGGGCTTCCGCGACCTCGAGGGCCGCCTGTCATGCGTCATGGGCATCGGCTCCGACGCATGGGACCGGCTGTTCGGTGCGCCGAAGCCGAAAGGTCTTCATCCGTTCCGCGAGATCAATGGCGTCCACCACGCCGTCGCAACGCCGGGCGACCTGCTGTTTCACATCCGCGCCGTGCCGATGGACCTGTGCTTCGAGCTCGCGACCCAGATCATGACGCGGCTCGGCGATGCGGTTGCGACCTCCGACGAGGTGCACGGCTTCAAATATTTCGACGAACGCGACCTGCTCGGCTTCGTCGACGGCACCGAGAATCCGGAAGACCAGGCGGCCACCGACGCCACCATCATCGGCGACGAGGACGCGGCGTTTGCCGGCGGCAGCTATGTGATCGTGCAAAAATACCTGCACGACCTGAAGAAGTGGAACGAGCTGCCGGTCGAGATGCAGGAAAAGATCATCGGCCGAACCAAACTGTCCGACATCGAGCTCGACGATGCGGTGAAGCCGAGCTACGCGCACAACGCGCTGACCACGATCGTCGAGAATGGCGAGGAGCTCGATATCGTCCGCGACAACATGCCGTTCGGCAATATCAGCAAGGGCGAGTTCGGCACCTATTTCATCGGCTATGCCAGGTCCCCGCACCGGATCGAGCAGATGCTGGAGAACATGTTCGTCGGCAAGCCGCCGGGCAATTACGACCGTTTGCTCGACTTCAGCCGCGCCGTGACCGGCATGCTGTTCTTCGTCCCGTCGGCGACCTTCCTGGAGGACGTCGCGAGCGAGGCGCCGGCACCCTCACCCGCCGAGCCCTCTCTGGATGACGCCGGGGCCGACGACACACCTGCACCAGGAATACCGCCGTCCGACGGCTCGCTCGGGATCGGCTCACTGAAAGGAGAGGCTGGACATGAATAATCTTCATCGGGGACTCGCCCCTATCTCGGACGCGGCATGGGCCCAGATCGAAGAGGAGGCCTCGCGCACGTTGAAGCGCCATCTGGCGGCGCGCCGTGTCGTCGACGTCGACGGTCCGAAGGGAACGGATTTCTCCGCGGTCGGCACCGGTCATCTCAAGAAGATTGCGGCGCCGGGCGACGGGGTCGAGGCGACGCAACGCGACGTCCAGGCGCTGGTCGAACTGCGCGTGCCGTTCGAGCTCTCGCGGCAGGCGATCGACGATGTCGAGCGCGGCGCGAATGATTCCGACTGGGATCCGCTCAAGGATGCCGCGCGCAAGATCGCATTCGCCGAGGATCGCGCGGTGTTCGACGGCTACGCGGCCGCCGGCATTCGGGGCATCCGTCAGGGCACCAGCAACCCGGTGCTGACGTTGCCGTCAAGCGTCAAGAACTATCCTGCCGTGGTCGCGCAGGCGGTCAGCCAGCTGCGGCTTGCCGGCGTCAACGGTCCCTATACGCTGCTGCTCGGCACCGAGCCCTATACCGCGATCGGCGGGGCGACCGACGACGGCTATCCGGTGCTGCAGCACATCCAGCGCCTGATCGACGGCAAGATCATCTGGGCGCCCGCGATCGAGGGCGGCGTGTTGCTCACCACCCGCGGCGGCGATTTCCAGCTCTCGATCGGCCAGGACCTTTCGATCGGCTATCTCAGCCACTCGGCGAAATCGGTTCAGCTGTATTTCCAGGAGACCATCACCTTCCTGATGCTGACGAGCGAGGCGTCAGTGGTGCTTGCGCCGGAGGCGAAGAAACCCGCCTAGTCTTACCGGCGTTGACTCATCCGGGAAGTCTCCGGCCGTGGCCGGAGCTTCCGTTGAACTTCAACGGAGAGGAGGCCCGCAATGGACTACGATCTCTACATCAATCCGAAGAAGACATCGATCGGTCTTTATGTCCGCAAGGGTGCGGGTCTTCCCGATCTTGCCGATGCCAAGGACTGGGTGTTCGACGGCACCTCGGCTCAGGCCAATCTGCCGCCGCAGCTCGTGAAGGAAATCGAGGCCAACGGCCACGCCTTTCGCGACATGGATTGAGCGCGTCTGCCGGCGTTATTTCTCACCAGTCTTCACCGGGGCGGTCTCGGGCATCAGGCTCATCGCCACGATGCCGACCGCCGCCGCGAGCAGGAGATACCAGGACGGCGCCAGCGGATCCCCTGACACGTGCAGCAGCCACGTGACCACGAGCTGCGCGGTGCCGCCGAACGTCGCGATGGCGACCGCGTAGATCGTGGCGAACACGCCGCCGCGAATGCTCTGCGGCAGCGCTTCGGTGAAGGCGGCATAGAACGCGGTGAACGGCAGCGATCCGATGAACGACAGGATGCCGAAGCCGAACAGAAGCGACCACGCACCGGGGTCCTGGACGATCCACAGGAAGGCCGGATAGGTCAGCACCAGCACGACCAGCTGCGGCCAGATCATGATCGGCTTGCGTCCGAGCCGGTCGGCGAGCCAGCCGCCCAGCACCGCGCCGATGATCTGCAGTCCGTTGCTGACCAGCGAGACCGTGAACGCCAGCGACGGCGACACATGCAGCGTGTTCTTGGCGTAGGTCGTCATGTATTGCGTCACATAGGTCGAGATCGTGCCGCTGGCCAGGATCATCACCGCCAGCACGATGACGCGAAGATGCCGGCGCGCCAGCGCCACATGGCTCGAGCGCTCGATTTGCCCGGCGGCGTGCTCGCCATGCGAGACCGTTTCCGGCAGCGTGCGGCGCATCCAGATGCCGAACGGCAGACAGACGGCCCCGAGCAGGAACGCGATGCGCCATCCATAGGCCTGCAGCATGTCGGGCGCCATCGCGCTGCTCAGGATGACACCGACAAGCGCGCCCACCGTCGCCGCGATCTCCTGGCTGGCCGGCTGCCAGGCGACCACGAGGCCGCGGTTCCTCGGTGCAGCGATCTCGATCAGATAGGCCGTGGTCGGCCCGACCTCGCCGCCGAGCGCGAACCCCTGCACCATCCGCGCCAGGATCACGATGATCGGCGCCACAATGCCGATCGCGGCATAGGAAGGCGTCAGCGCGATGGTCAGGATCGCGCCGCCCATCAGCGCGAAACTCAGCAGCATCGCCGGCCGCCGCCCGACCCGGTCGGAGAAGATGCCAAGCACGACGCCGCCGATCGGCCGCGTCAGGAAACCGGCGCCGAAGGTCGCAAGCGACAGCATGAGGCTGCCGTATTCGCTGTGCGCGGGGAAGAAGGTGCGCCCGATCTCGGTCGCAAAGAAGCTGTAGGTGATGAAGTCGTAGAACTCCAGCATGTTGCCGATGGTCGCGGCAAACGCTGCGCGCTTGACATCGAACTGTTCCCTGCTCGCAATCTCCGGCAACGCTCTCGGTTCCTTGTCTGCTTGTGCGAGCGGAGTATTATTCCTCCGACCATGTTAGGCAAGGCATGGAGAGCCGCGCGATCTGCATGTGACACAAGCGACAAGAGGAACAGATCCGATGCCAGCCGACAAACTCTTCATCAATGCCAGGCTCGGTGACGGCACCAGCCGCGATCTGCTGGTCCGTGGCGGCCGCATCGTTGCGATTGAGGCGAAAGGCGAACGGCCCAACGGGATCGAGATCGTCGATCTCGGCAATGCGCTGGTCGTGCCCGGCTTCGTCGAAGGCCACATCCATCTCGACACCAGTTTTTACGGCGATACCTGGCGGCCGCACCGTCCCTGCACCGACGGATTCGACGTCCATGAGCGGGTGGCGTTTCAGGCCGAGAACCTTGCCGCGGCCGCGCCGATGGACGTGCGCGCACGGAACCAGCTCGACCTCTGCATCGGGCACGGCACGACGCAGATGCGCAGTCACGTCATGGTCGACGGTTCGGTGGGGCTGAAGTCGCTGGAGACCATCCTCGGGGTTCGCGAGGAATACAGGGATTTGATCGATATCCAGCTCGTGGCGTTTCCCCAGAACGGCATCCTCACCAGCCCCGGCACGCCGCAACTGCTCGACGAGGCCATCAAGCTCGGCGCCAATGCCGTCGGCGGGCTGGATCCGGCAAGCTTCGACCGGGATGTCGAGGGCCATCTCGACGTCGTGTTCGGCGTAGCGCAAAAGCACGGCGTCGATGTCGATATCCATCTTCATGACGGCGGCATGCTTGGCGCCTTCGAGGTCGAGCAGATCGCGGCGCGCACGCGTGCGCTCGGCATGGAGGGCCGCGTCACCGTCAGCCACGCTTACGGGCTCGGCGACATTCCCGCCGATGCGCTGAAGAAGACCGCCGACAGTCTGGCGCGCTCGGGCGTGGCGATCATGACGAATGCGCCGGGCAGCCGGCCGTTCCCGCCCGTCGCGCCGTTGCGGAAAGCCGGCGTCACCGTGTTCAGCGGCAACGACAACATCCGCGACTCCTGGTGGCCCTTTGGCGACGGCGACATGCTGGGCCGTGCCATGATGATCGGATACCGCTCGGGTTTCTACACCGATGAGGAGCTCGCGATCGCGTTCGACATGATCACTACGGCCGGCGCCAAGGCGCTCAGGCTCGAGGACTACGGCCTGCATGCGGGGGCCAAGGCCGATTTCGTGACCCTGAACGCCGTGCATATCCAGGAGGCCGTGGTCGCGCGGCCGTCCGGGCGTTCCGTCTACAAGGGTGGCGTGCTCACCGCGCGGGACAATCGCGTCGTCAAGGCCGCCGGCCGATCCTGAATCGGACGCTGCGTCCAATCGAACGGCTTAGCGGACCGGAGGGATGATCGCGCGGAGGATGTCCGCCTTCCAGCGTTGCCGGGCGCCGTCGAATGCCGCAAAATCGTGGTCGAACTGCCAGTAAGCCCACGCCCAGCCATTGCGTTCCGCGCTTCTCGCCATGAACGACAGATACGTCGCGCGGCTCTCCGCGGGCGCGCGTTCATAGACACCGAACTCGCCCAGATAGATCGGGCGTTTCTCCTTCTCGGACCAGGACCGAATCTTGTCGAAATCGGCCGAGGCCCTGGCTTCGTCTTCCGCAGAGCCCCAGCGCAACGGACCGATCTTCGAGAAGGTCGGCGACCACGGCGCGCCCTGATGGGTGAATTGCAGCGGCAGGTAATAGTGGAAAGTGACGATCAGGTTTCGGTCGCCGGCCGGTAGCACCAGCTGATCGATCGGCAGCTCCTCGGTGTTCAGGATCGCGACCACGACATTGCGCTTCGGGTTGGTATCCCGGATGATGGCAAGACAATCGTGGAGCAGCGCATTCCATTCGGCCGAGGTCATGTTGCCGCCGGGCTCGTTCAGGATCTCGAACAACAGCGCCGGGTATTTCCCCGCATAGCGCGATGCGATCTGCCGCCAGAATGCCCTGAGCTTCACGCCGCATTCGGCCACGTCGCGTTGGCAGAGATCGGTGTCGTGCTCATCGAGGATCGGAACGAGCCTATTCGCCAGCACCTGCTCGATCACGGCATCGAGGCGCCGCAGGACGGCATCATCGAGGATGTTGCCGGAATCCATATGCCTGAAGCCGAAGAAATTGATCCGGACATGGGAAAAGCCGGCCCTGCGAATCGCGGCGAAGTTTTCCAGTCGGAACGGCGCGTTCTGGTAGCCTTCCCAGATGCCGTCATAGCCGAGAATATTGATGCCGCGCCCCAACACCGCGGCGTCCGGCGATGCCCCCTGCCCCGCGGCCTTCGCCGGTGCGATCAGCGAGACAGCAAGTGCCGCCGCCACCAGCATGACGAAGGCTCCTTGCAGAAGCAATCGGAACGCGGTCATGGCTGCTCCAACTCGCGCGGCTCTACGCGCGACGACGGCACCGGCCGGCAAATGGCGAGGAAGAAGGCGATCAGCAGCACCGACGTGAACATCGTCGAGCGAAGGAAGACCGTCTCGGTGAAATTGGTCTGGCAGTTGAGGAAGACGAACCCGATGATCAACGCGCAGTGCAGACGGTCGATCGCCCGCCCTGCGATCAGGCAGAGCACCTTGTAGGAAAACAGGAAGACGCTCGCCGTGAACAGGAAATAGCCGAAGAATCCGGTCTCGACGAGAATGGCGATATAGCCGTTGTGATAATTGTCGAGGACCCAGCCGTGGTTCTGGTTGAAATAGTCGTAGATCGCCGGATTGGTCCAGAATCCGTTGATGCCGAATCCGAACAGCGGCGCGTCATCGAAATGGCTGATGGCGTACTGCCAGATGAAGGTTCGCTCGGTGAAGTCGATCGTCGTGTCGAAGACATGGATCGAGTCGTAGCCGGTCGTGTAGAAATACAGGATCAATAGCGCTGCCGCGACGCACATGACACATGGCAGGATCGCGTAGACCTGCATGCACCGGACCGACCACAGGGAGGTGATCAGCAGCGCGCAGGCAACCAGCGACAGGGCGCCGGCGCCGCGCGACTCCGAGAGCATGACGCAGGTGGAGGCCAGCACGAACGTCACGAGGAACGGCAGCCATCCTTGTCCCGTTATCTTTCGATAACAGGCGAAGAACATGAGATAGGCGCCGGCGAAGCCGAGGGTTTGCTTCGACTCGAAGACACCCTGCCACTGCCCGTTGTGCATCCAGGTCTGATCGATCCCGATGTCCGGGAGGACCACCGCACAAAGCGCAGAGGCCGCGATCAGCACGAACAGGCCGCGGGTGGCCGATGTCACGATGTCGTCGATATCGACGCGGGTGATCATGCAGAACGCGCCAAGCGTCGTGATCGCGAGCGCTGCGGCCTTCATCAGGGCCGCCACGCCGAGGTTGGTCCACAACACGGAGATAGTGGCGAACGCATAGAACGCGACGATCACGAGCGTGTCGAGATTGAGGGCCAGCCGCAGGCACGGACGGATGAACAGGCTTGCGTAGATCAGGACGCCCCACATCAGCAGGGCGACGGCCTGCTGCACAAGGGTCAATTCGGTCGGAAGCAACGCGGCGTGGAAGGTCCCCATCGACATGATCACATTGATGGTGATCGACCAACCGACGACGGTCCTGGCGAAATTTTCCGCCCCGACACCGGGTGCCTGCCAGATCGATCCGTCGATCGCACGTCCGTCCATTCGGTTGTACTCCGCTCATGGAATGAGCCTGCTGCTCCGGTGGATCGGAGCGGCACATTGCACTCGTTAGAGGCGTCAGTCCTTCGCTGACGAGGATCGAGTGCGGTTGAACAGCAGATAGAGCGCGTGCGGATTGGTCGTCAGGTAGCGCCAGAACAGCCGCCGCGGCTCGAGCCACAGGCGCCAGGCCCATTCGAGACCTACGATCTGCATCCATCTCGGCGCACGCGGCCGCGAGCCGGACAGGAAGTTGAACAGCCCGCCCGAGGTCTTGATGACGCCGACATTGCCGAGCCGAGGCATGAATTCGTCGACGAAAGCCTGCTCATAGGGCACGCCGAGCGCGACCCAGAGGAAATCAGGCGCAAGGGCATTGATCTCGTCGACCTTGGCCCGCAGTGCGTCGCCGCGCAGATAGCCGTGCGAATGGCCGACGATCTTGAGTGCCGGATAGGCCCGGCGGACATTGGCAATGGCAGCCTTGTTCTCGGCTTCGTTGGCGCCGAACAGATAGAAGGTCAGCCCGATCTCTTCCGCCTTGCGTGCGACGTCGTGAAACAGATCCGTGGTCGCGACGCGCTCGGGAAGCGGATTCGGCGACCGGAGCTTGGACACCATGACCAGCGGTTGGCCGTCGGCATTGACCAGGTCGGCGGTACGGAACAGCCGGTCCGTCATCGGCTCGGTCGAGCAGCGCGACAGCACCTCGCCGTTGGCGGAGGTCAGATACAGCGGACGATTGGCACGCCGGCTCGGATACACCGCCTCGACCATGAACTCGGCGGTCTGCTCGCGATCGAGCACGGCGAGCCGCAGCCCACCGATGGTGGCCCGGGGAACACCGGCAGTCGCAGCCCTGCCGACTGGATTGATACGCCGCTCCCGCGCACCGTGTGGCAATGATCCGATCTGCGCCGGCGCCGAGGACATCTGCTCGGCCCGCGGTATGTCGCAAATCCGGACAGGTGGCGCAGCCATGTCCGAATTGAGACGCCGAGGCGGCTTGCGGTCGGCCTGCGGGAACGAAATTGTGTAGGAAGCGCGGGTTTTTTGGCTGTGACTCAGCATTTCGGCGGGACTCCAGGACTTGCGAGCCCTTAACTGCAATATCCGGTCCAGACCGTGTGCGATTATCTCACCACGGCCCGATTGAGCTGATCCTTAAAGGATTGTTAACGATGCTGATCCCTGGGACGCGGCCACGTTGAGTTGACGGCCGATCGCAGTCGATACGATGACGGCAACGGCTCGACCCAGCAACAATGTGCAAGGGTCGACGCATTGCGTTAATACAAATCGTATTCTGCCGCTGCCCGAGCCGATCGACCTTTGCTATAAGGGCGGCGTGCCGGATTCAATCGGCGCTTTGAAACTGTCGTTTTGTTTGGTCTCACATGAACAAGAATGATGACGCGTTCGATGTCAGCATCGACGACGCATTCGACTTCCTGTCTGAAGAGTACGTAAAGCTATTTGAAGGCTCGGACGCGACCGCCTTCCAACATCCGCTATGGCTGGACAGCCTTTACCGCAAGCTCGCTCCCGCCGCGTCGGCCAGACCGCTGGTCGTCGTCGTCCGCCATCGTGCGAACATGTCGCTTGCGGCCGTGCTGCCGATGCTGCGCGTGCGGCGCGGCCCGATGCGCACCATCGAATTCGCCGATCTCCGCGTGTCCGACTATTTGTCGCCGGTCTGCAGCATCGCGACCTTCACCGACCTGCTGCGAGACCAGCATGCCTGCGAAAGGCTTCGACAGCTGCTGCGGCCGTTCGACCTGCTGCGCATACCCAAGCTGCTCGATGCGAGGATGCCGATCGAGAATCTGCTCGGCGCGCCCCATCGCAGCCTGATGGATACCAATGCTTACGCGACGGTCCTGGTCGCGCCGTTCGAGCAATGGCAGATCAATGCATTGGGAAAGTCGTATCAGAAGGAGTTGGCAAAGAAACGGCGCCAGATCCACAAGAAGGGCACACTCACCTTCTCATGCTGCGACGACAGCGCTTCCATCGGCGAAGCCATGGAGACGATGAGAAAGTTTCGCGGACCGCGGTTTCACGAACAGGGTGATGGCGACCTGTTGCAGCGACCGGAGTATTTCGATTTCTACTCGAGCGTGGCGCTTCGCGGCATGGGCTCCTTTGCCCGGCTCTACGCCATGAAGATGGACGGCAGCGTCATCGCCACCGCGCTTGGGCTGGTCCACCGCGGCAGCGTCCTCGTCGTCATGACGGCGTTCGACATCGAGGGATACAAGAGCCAATCGATCGGCGCGCTGACATTCGAGAGCGTCGCCAGGGATTGCGTCGAGCGCGGCGACCGCGTGCTCGATTTCACCATCGGTGACGAGCCCTACAAGATGCAGTTCGGCGGTCAGCCGACGCCGATGTCGGCGGTGACGCAGGCCGGCAGTGCGGCCGGCTCGCTCGCGCTGTTTGCCTTGAAGCAGGCGCCCTGGATCAAGCAGGCCGCCAAGCGTGTGACTGACCTCAGGCCGGTCCGCACCTCGACCGGCACGCGCTAAAGCGCGATGAGATCGGCTCGAATCATCATCGCGCTGCAGCTCATTGTGAACATGATCTCGGCGCGACGACTCGCCTAGCGGAGCGCGCTGCGGACGCGCATCACCCATCCCGGATGAATCCGGTCCACCCGGTGGGTGATCATGCGGCGCAGGAAGTGCAGCTTCCGCCGCAAGTTCCAGCGCACACCGGTGTTCGACGTCAAGGCCTGGCGGAAGTTCGCCAATTGCAGCGAGTGCTGATCGGCGGCGAGCTTGTCCCGATCTGAATAGAACTGCGCAATCTTGTCCACGCCCATGCCGCCGGTCTCCAGCCAGCGCGGCACATAGTCCGTGCAAAGACGTTCGACGTCCACCAGCAGTCGGCCAACGCCGGTTCCCGCCGCGGGACAATTGGTCTGAAACGCATCGCCGATCAACACGACGCCCGGCTGCAGATGGCCCTCGGTCACAGTCAGATCCATGACCCAGTTCTGCACCTGGCCGACCACCTCGAAATCGCCGAGATAGGGCTGCAATCCCGGCATCAGGCGAAGCAGCGTCCGTCTGGTGTCGCGGCGCAGCTCGCGCATGATCGGATCGGTCGGGTCGCGGAACATGAACAGGTTCGCCCGCATGCCGCCCGACATCGGAAACAGGCTGAGATAGTCGACACCGTCAGCCGCCTCCTCGCCATAGCAGGTCAGCGCATCGAAATCGAACGGCGCGTTATCCGGCCGTGCGATCGTGAAGCCGAACGAGACCGAGTGGCACGCGGCAAGCATCTGCCGGCGCATTCCGAGACTGTGGCCGAGCATGTTCGTCATGCCGGTCGCCAGAATGACCAGACGCGAGACGACGCGCTTTCCGGAGACCAGCGTCAACTGCTGACGTTCCTCGCTGCAGCTGACATTGGTCACCTGGTCGAGCAGGAAGCTCGACGCATCGGGCGTCAGGCCGCGTGCCATGTTGACGAGGTTGGCATAGGAAATCCCGTAGGACCGGCCGACGCCAATATCGACCAGCTTGCCGCTCCTGATGTTGAGCACCCGGTCATAGGGCGCGGCGATGGCCTCGACGTCGTCGATGAAGCCGAGGCGGCGCAGGATATCGATCTGCCGTCCGGCGATCTTCTCGACGCGGAATTCGTCCGGCGGGATCGAACGCTTGTCGATCAGGATGACCCGGTACCCGGCCCGGGCGAGCACAGCCCTTGCAAGCGAGCCTGCCAAACCGGCTCCGACAATTGCGACGTCCGCTTCGATGACCTCGGCCTCGCAGGCCACGATCGGCTTGGTCGCACTTTTCTCGGCAATCATGTTTGTCCGCTCCGACGGCTAGAGCGTTTTCGAGCGAAGTGGATACCGGTTCGCGTGAAGAAAACGCGTCAAAACAAGAATCTAGAGCCCCGTTCCGATTCCATCGGAACGGGAAAAGCTCAAGTTGGCCGCAGAACTGCAATTTCCTTGCCTGCGGTGCCGCCTTGCCGATCGAGCACGGCGAGTTCCAGAATCGAGGTTAATGAAAACGTTTGGACCACGATCGGCGGTCTCTCGGCACATGGCTTGCACGACGGTCGGCCATGAAACTGAACCTTTGCAGGCTCCGCAGCAGGATGGCGAGGCAATTGTCAGGCGATCGAGCTGCGACAGATGGCGTTGACGCGGAAGCCCAGTCTCATGCGGCAAGGTCCGCGCCACTGGACCGGGCGCCGGAGGCAAATCCGACCTGCGCCGTTTGGAGACAGGGCACACGGCGCCGTTCCAGAATGGAGCAACGCGACCTGGCCCCGTTCACAACTGCGTTGGGCCCGGAAGCCATTCGAAAGGAACGGAATCTTAGCAAGAGAACATTAACACTCCAGGCTTCACCGATTGCTACGGTCAACAGCCCCGACTGGATATTGAGACATCTCTGGTGATTGCCTCCGTGCTCCAATTGTTACGGCGCGACGTCACGCGCGGCGTTGCCGGGACCATCCTGCTCAAGGTTGGTAGCGGCGGGCTCGCATTCGCGTTGTTCTCGCTGGCCGCACGGGCGATGACGCCGGACGCGTTTGGAGACTTCGCAACCCTGCTCTCCGTCGCCCAGATCGCCTCGGTGGTGGGCCTGGTCGGCCAGGAGCTGCTCCTGGTTCGGTTTCTCAATGAGTATGAGGTGCGCGGCCAGACCGACTTCACCAAGGGTGTGCTGCTGACGAGCCTGAGGAACTCAGCGATCGGGATGCTGATTTCGATCGCCGCGATCGCCGCTGTGGCAGGCATTCGCGGCGAGTGGTGGCTCTTGATCCTGTCGGTCTCGGCGTTCACCGCGGTCAATGCAGGGCTCATGCTCGGCAGCCAGATCGCGCGATCGCTGGTCAGCATCCTGATGGGCGAAGGCAATCGGGAGTTCTTCTGGCGCGTCGCCGTCGTCCTGTTCCTGATCGCGGTGCTGTTCGGCCACCGGCAGCTCACCCCCGCCGAGCTGTTCAGCGCGATGTCGGCCGCCATGGCCCTCGGGCTCGTCGTGCAGATCGTATCGATCGTGCGGGTGCTGCCGAACCTGCGGTCGGTCACGGCGCGCTTCGAGACCTCGCGCTGGAACAAGAGCGCATTCCGGTTCTGGCTCGCCTCCATTCTCGAAGCGGCAAACCAGTATTTCGACGTCATCCTGGTCTACTGGATGCTGGATCCGGCCACCGCCGGCGTCTATTTCGCCGCCTCGCGACTGGCCAACATCTTCGCCATGCTGTCGGCCGCGCTGTACACGTTCGGCGCGCGCCGGCTCCCCTCGCTGTACTTCAGCAAGAATCACGACGAGCTCGAACATACGCTGAAGCTGATGGCCGAGGTGACCGCGCTCTGCGTGCTCAGCGGCCTCGTCATTGTCTGGGTGGGCGCCCCCCATCTGCTCGGCCTGTTTGGGCCGCACTTTGCGGCGCAGCAGTGGGTGTTGATCGTGCTCGCGATCGGAACGGCCTTCCAGGCGGCGGGCGGGCCCTCTGCTGCTGTTCTGCAGCTGACAGGCCATGAGCGCGATTACGTTCCTGTTGTCGCAGCCAATGTGGCGTTGCGGCTGCTGGGATTTGTCGTGCTGATCCCCTGGCTCGGCGTGCTCGGCGCCGCGATCTCGGCGACAGTTTCGCTGGTCGTCGCCACCATCGCGCTCAACGTACTGTGCCGGCGGCGGACCGGCGTCGACCCATCCATTCTGGTACTGTCGCATCTGTGGCCGTCGAAAGGTGACGCCTACGCGGTCCGCGTTGCGGACAGCAACGACTAGAGCGTTTTTTCGAACGAAGTGATACCGGCTCGCGTCAGAACAAGAACCCAGAGCCGCGTTCCGATACTCTGGGAACGGAAAGGCTCTAGCTTCAGCCGAACCGCCTTCAGCTCGCCAGGCCAAGCGCTTCGCCCTGGGGATCGCGAACGGCGTCATTAACCGCCACGCGATTGACGACCAGCGCGGTCGGGACCGAACCATATCCGGATAGGTCGGCCCGCGCCTTGCCGATCGCAGCCGAGTTGGCGGCCCCTTCGCGAACCACGAGGATCACGAGGTCGGCATGGGCAGCCAGCGCCACCGCGGCCGGCTGCAGGGCAAGCGACGATGCGTCGACGATGATCAGGCCGAAATCGGCGCGAATATCGTCCGGCGGATAGGGCGGCGCCTTGCTGCTGGTGCCCAGCAGCTCGACGACGGACGGCAGATCGGCCTTGATGATCCCCGATCCTTGCGGCGGCGCGGCCTCGGCGCGCCTGGATTCCATCTCGATCAGGACGCTGAGCATGCCATTCTTGACGGCGGATCGGTTCAGCGACCGTGCAACGGTGCTGCCGCCGGCACCGCCCTCAACCGACAGCAGGAGCGCCACCTTGCCGTGGTCTCCCGGCAATTGCTCGATGTTCTCGATCAGCCGCTGAAGATGCGGACTGAGATCAGGCTCGGCCGTCGTCGCGATCGGAGTCTGCCAGACGCTCCTGACGGCATCCGGCGACGCCATGTTGGGAATCCGGGCCAGCACCGGCAATCCCGGCGGCAGCGCTGGTTGCGGCGCGGCAGGCGCCGGCGGCGCGGGCGCCTCGGCCCGACGAAGCGGCGGAATGGCCTTGATCGGGAGCTGCTTCAGATTCAGACCGGGAACGGCGACGATCGCCGTCGATGTCAGCAGCGAGACGATCGCGAGCGCGACCAGCAACAGCGGAAGCGGCGGCAGCGTCGAGCGTACCGGCGGCGTCGCGGGCGATGCGACCTTGGTCTGCGAGCTCTGCAGCAGCCGCTGCTCGTCGGTGGTCTTGTAGCGCGAGAGGAATTGCTCGTAGATATTCTTGTTGGCATCGGCGTCGCGCTGCAATTCCTGCAGCTTGACGAGCGCCTGACCGTCGACAAGGATCTGCTGTTCGACCGCCTTCTGCTGATCCTCGAGCGCCTTCTGCTGATCGCGCTGCGCTTCATATTCCGATTTCGCGGTGTCGATGTTCTTCTTCCGCTCGATCTCGATCTGCCGGTTGAGATCGCTGAGCTGGCTGAGAGCCATCACGAGGTCTGGATGACGGTCGCCCAGCACCCCGCGCTTCTGTGCGATCTGGTCGTTGAGCGCGGAGCGCTGGGCGCGCAGCGCACTCAGCAGGTCCTGCTTGACGGGGCCGTCGACATTGGCCTTCAGGTCGCGCTGCAGCTGCTCATAGCGGACCTTGGCCTCCTCGGTGCGGGCGCGCGCGGCGGCGACCTGCTGGGTCAGATCGGTGACGCGCAATTGCTGCGTCGTCGATTCCTTGCCGGCGTTGACGATCCGGTGCTCGAGCTTGAACTTCGCAACGGCATCTTCCGAAGACCGCAAGCGATCGTTCAATGTCTTGAGCCGGCTCTTCAGCCAGTCGGCGGCCTCGTCGGTCGCCACGCTGCGCGTGCCACGCTGGCTGGCGACGAACGCCTCAGCCACCGCATTGGCGTAATACGCCGCGCGCTGCGGGTTGTTGGACGTGAACTTGATGGCGATGACATAGGTCAATCCGCGCCGGGAGATGTCGAGCCGGTTGCGAAACCGGTCGAGCAGGCGCGTGGGGTCGGTCCTGCCGCCGGAGATGTCGCTGTCCTCGGCGACCTTGAGTTGCTCGATCAGCGGTCCGAGAAATCCGTCGGATTTGGCGATCTCGACATAGCTCTGCAGTGCTGCGGCGTCCTGACCGATCCCCGGCAGGACGTCCTGATCGGTGGTGACGCGCTGCTCGCGCGGGTCGACCACGACGAGCGCGGTCGCGGCATAGCGCGCCGGAATCAACATCAGCAGAATGACGCCGACCGCGAAGATCACCGCGGCGAGCATCAGAATGCGCTGACCGTTCTCGCGGAAAAATGCCACCACGCCGGGAATGCTCAGCGCGCCCTTGGTGGTATCCGCAGAGGATTGGCTGGCCGGCACGCCGGCAGTTTCCCACGACGCGGCGGGTTCCGTGGCTTCGGAACGGCTCGAGCCTACGCGGTTACCGAACTTCATGAGGCTGTGACTCGAATTCAACTGACAGTACCGCTCCAACGTAAATATCTATGGTTAATCCACGGTTACCCCCTGCTGATGCGGCCGTAACCAATTAGTTAACGAGCCGGCTGTACCCTTTGTGTGAGACAATGGCTCTCGATTGCTGGCGATGTCTGACCGCACTAAATGAGCAGTAACCTCAACACGCGCTACTCGGTGTACGAGCGCGCTTCGCGTGATAAGCACGCGCGCAAGAGCGAGGGAGCCGTCTCCACTCCTTCGACGGGTGAGGAAGCCGTGCTCCATTACAGGCCAAGCACAGAATTGCGCGAGGCATCGACCGCATCACGCAATCAATCGAACGAGAGCAAGCCAAAGCTGCGTGTCGTCCTGGTACAGACCCAGGCCGAGAACGCCGGCGCGCAGGAGATATCGCGGCTGGTCGGCGCGGGCCTCACCGCGCGCGGCTATGACGTCGCCAACCTGTTCTTCTTCCGCAAATCGGATTCGTTCGACGAGCCGCCCAATACATTCTATTGCGCGCCGAGCCGCCCGGGAAATCCGCTGGCGCTGCTGCGGATGCTGTGGACGCTCGCCGGTCATCTCAGGACCCTCAGGCCCGATGTCGTGCTGACCTTCCAGCACTTCGGCAATGTGATCGGCGGAGGCGTGTCACGCCTCGTCAGCCGCGCTCCTGTCATCGCCAACCAGGTGTCCTCGGCGATGTCGATGAGCATGCCGGTGCGCGCCGCCGACATCATCATGGGCTCGACCGGCTTCTTTCAGTGCATCACGCTGAATTCGCGCGACATGGAACGTGAATACGCCCGCTATCCTGCGCCCTATCGCTCGCGCATGACGCACGTCCCGCATGGCTTCGACGACAAGTCGCGCAGCCTGCCGAAGGACGTCGCGCGGCAGCGGTTCAAGCTGCCGCCGGATCGCACGCTGCTCGGCTGCGCGGCAAGGCTGCATCCACACAAGCGGCTCGATGCGGCAATTCGCCTGCTGGCCTCCGACCAGTCCTGGCATCTTGCCCTCGCCGGACAAGGCGCGGATGAGGAACGGCTGCGAGCCCTGGCGAGCGAGTTGAAAGTCTCGGACCGGCTGCACTTCATCGGCGAGATTCCACCGCGCCAGATGGCCGATTTCCTGGCGTGCCTCGACGTCTTCGTATTTCCGACGCAGGCCGAAACCTTCGGCCTCGCCGCGGTGGAAGCCGCGAGCGCCGGCATTCCCTGCGTCGTCAACGATCTGCCCGTGCTGCGCGAGGTGCTGTCCTACCAGGGACAGCCTGCCGCGGTGTTCGTTGACGCTGCGAACGAGGCCGAGTTTTCGGCCGCCGTGGCGAAAGTCCTGACCGATCGTTTGTTGAGCGACCAGCTGCGGCAAAGTGCCGTGGGCCTGAAGTCGCGTTATTCGTTGGATGCCATGATAGAGGAATACGTCCGCATTCTCGGCAATGCCGTGGGAGTGGACGCGCACTAGGAAATTGGACTGGACATGATTATCGAGTTTCGCTGCGATCGCGCGCAGGCGCGACTCTGGATGCGTCGCGAGACGCTGCGCGTCAGCGATCAAGATATTCCCGTTCAAATCGCCTGGACCGCGACACCGGGGCCGAGGCCCGCCGGCCTCGACATGCTGTTCGAACTCGAACGCATCGTGCTGCGCAAGGGCAAGGCGGGCGACGCCGACAGGCTGAAGACCATTGCGGAACGGCCGCGCATGGGCAACCCCGATGTGGTGGTCGACTTCACCACGGCCGCGCGGGACCCGAACTGCTCCGCCAGGCTCTATCTCCGTGCCCGCTTCAACGGACAGGCGGGCGAAGCCGCCGCACTGGCCGCCATTCTCGCCGGCGACCTGCCGGTGATTGAAATCGTCAACGAGCTCGACGGCATGGTGATGGACCGCGGCCATCCCTCGGCGGAAATCGCCGCCGGCCTGAGCGGCGGGCTCGAAACGGTGATGGCGCGCACCTTGTCCATGCTGCCGCCGATCCTGTCGGGGGCTCCGCGGCTGGTCCCGCAATTGGCTGCGCCGGCGGCCGGCAGCGCGCCGCGAAATCCCGCGCCCTTTGTCCTGCGCGGCGTCGCGACCTCGATCGCGAAGGAAATCTACCGTCTCTGCTGCTACGCGCCGCATTGGCATATCGGATGGCGCTATGCCGAGAACGCGGATGTCTGGCGGACCGGCGACCTGTCGGGACCTGCCTGGAACGTGCTCGGCGATCCCGGCAATCACTTCTATGCCGATCCCGTCCCGGTGAAGTGGCAGGGCAGGACCTTCGTGTTCTTCGAGGACCTCGACCACCGGACTGGCAAGGGCATCATCTCCGCGATCGAATTCGACGGCAAGGGACCGGTCGGCACCGTGCTGCCTGTGCTCGAAGAGCCCTGGCACCTGTCCTACCCGTTCCTGATCGAGAGCAACGGCGAACTGTGGATGATCCCGGAAAGCACCGCGCATCGGGATGTCCCGATCTACAAATGCGTGCGCTTTCCCGACAAGTGGGAACGGCAAGGCACGCTGCTGTCCGGGCTCGAACTCGCCGACGCGACCATCACGCAGCATGACGGCCTCTACTACATGTTCGGTGCCTGGCGCGACGGCACCGGCGGATATTCCGACACGCTGGCGATCTATTACGCCGAGCAGTTGTTCGGCCCCTGGCGGCCGCATGCAAGCAATCCGATCCTGATGGATCGCGCGACGACGCGGCCGGCCGGCAATTTCGTAACCATCAACGGCAAGCTGTGGCGGCCGGTGCAGGACTGCACCAACGGATACGGGGCGGCGCTCGGACTTGCGGAAGTGCTCGAACTGTCGCCGACGACCTACCGGCAGGCCGTGCGCCATCTGCTCAAGCCCGGGCCGCTGTGGACCGGACGCAAGCTGCACACGCTCAACCGCTGCGGCCAGCTCGAGGTGATCGACGGCTCGCGGGTCCAGCCGAAGACCACGGCGTTGCTGAACAGCCTGCGGTCAAGCGACCGGTCGGCGCAGCGGGAGTGGCAAAGCGCGCTGGCGAAGCCGATCGCGCGACGGCTCCACTAGCGCCTCGGTCGACCCGGCTCAGTTCAGGTCGGCACTCAGCACGCCGCCGAACTGCTCCCATGAGCTTCCGGTCCAGCGTTGCAGCTGAAGCTGCGTATAGGCCATGCTGTTGTCCGGGCCTGTGTTGATGGTGATGCCCGGCATCAGGGTCGGCAGCACGAGCCCCCTGATGTTGCGCGCCTGCTTGACGATGTTCTCGCGCGACAGGTCGTCGCCGCACTGCTTCAGCACCTGCTCCAGGATCTGGCCCTGCTGGGTGCCGAACAGATAATTGTTGTCGCCGATGTCGGCGCCGGGAAGATACTTCTCGAAATGGGCGCGATACCATTTCATGCCGGGATCGTCGGCCCACTTCTTGTCGTTCGGATCCTTGGTGACGGTCGCCACGACAACGCCCACCGCCTTGTCCGCTCCCGCCGGCACGATGGTCGCGGAGACCGAGCTCGACACATAGTTGACGATGGTCAGCGGCGACCAGCCGATCTCGTTCGCCTTCTTGATCGCCTGGGCCGCGAATTTCGGCGTGCCGGCGATCAGGAACGCCTGCGCACCCGACGCCTTCAGCGTCACCACGCGGGATTCGATCGTCGGCTCGGTGACCTCATAGGGCGACGTCACCACCTTCCTGTCGAAATCGGCCTTCAGCACCTCCTTGAACGCGGCCACGAAATCGCGGCCGAGATCGTCGTTCTGGTAGAGGATCGCGATCTTCGCATCGGGCGCCGTCTGCGTGATGTATTTTGCGTAGATCTTTCCTTCGGTGTTGTAGCTCGGCAGCCCCGTGGTGGTCAGCGGAAACTCGGTGAAGTTCGCAAACTTGGTCGCGCCGCTGACGACGAATAGATGCGGCACCTTCTTCGCAGTGACGTATTTGATGGTCGCGCCGATGCCGGGCGTGCCGAGCGGGCTGAACAGGAACGCCACCTCGTCGCTCTCGATCAGCTTGCGGGTCTGCTCCACGGCCTTGGGCGGCGTGTAAGCATCGTCATAGGTGATGAGGTTGATCTTGCGGCCGTTGACGCCGCCGCGGTCATTGACGGAATGGACGTAGGCGATCAGGCCCCTGCCGGTATTGCTGAGCGGCGACGCCGGGCCGCTGAACGGGAACGTCGCTCCGACCTTGATTTCCGACTCCGACACCCCCGGCGTTTCGGCGCGGACCGGAGCTGCGGCAAGCGCCGCGAGCATCGCAACGGACACGGCAAACGTCTTCAACAGCATGAAATTCCTCCTGAGCTTTTATGAATTGAACTGTTCCTGCAACCGCCGCGCGGCGCTACCAGGCTTCGCCGAACGGCCTGATCTCGACATTGAACGACCACGCGCTGCGATCCTGATGGGCGACGTGCCAGACCTCGTCCGCGATCGCTTTCGGCTTGATGAAGAAGTCGTCCGGCCGATCCGGCCAGCGCTTCCGCGTCCACTCCAGATCGATCACGGCATCGATCACGAGATAGGCGACGTGCACGCCTTGCGGCCCGAGATCGCGGGCCATCGCCTCGGCGAGAATCCGCTGCGCTGCCTTGGTCGGCGCGAACCCCGCGAAGCCGGCCTTGCCGCGCAACGCCGAGGTGTTGCCGGTCGCGACGATGGCGCCCTTGCCCGCATCGATCATCGCCGGGGCGAACCGCCTTGCCAGGTACAACAGTCCCATCGTGTTGACCTGGAAGTTGCGATTGAGAATCTCCGGATCGATCTCGCGGAAGGTGCCGAACGCCCCGCCGACGGCGTTATGAATGACCACGGCGGGATTGCCGAGATCGCGCTCCACGGTGGAGGCCACCGCCTCGACCTGCGCAGGATCGGACACATCGCACCGATAGGCCTTTGCGCCAGACAGCTGCTTTTCGAGCGCGGCAAGACGCTCCTCGTTCCTTGCGAGCAGCGCGACGCGGTAGCCACCCTCGGTGAATCTCCGGGCGAGCGCCGAACCGGTGCCGGGCCCGACGCCGGATATCAGACAGACAGGTACGGTCATGCGATCAACCCTCCGCATTGCGGCCTATCGCCTTCATGGTCAGGCGGCCGCCTTCGACAGCAGCTTCTCGACGTAAGGCTTGAGGTCCGGCCTGACATGCTCGTGCGCGATCAGGCGGTCAAAGTGGGTAAACATCAGCGGATACTCATCCTGCACACCCGGGTGCAGAATTTTCGCCAATCCCTGCTTGTGCAGCTGCTCGGCCCGCGCGTGTTCGTTCATGAACAGCGCGAGTTCAGCGGCAAAGCAGATGTCGGCAATCGAGATGCCGTTCCCGACCAGCGCCTCCCGCCGGGGCGACAGCGCCTGCTCGATCCCCGAGGCATAAATCGCGAACGCATCCTTTGCGCGCGCGTGAATGGCCGCATCGACGGTGCCGCCCGAGAGAGCCAGCAGATAGATTTGCGAGTCCCGCGCAAACACCAGGCTGACATCGAGAAAACTGTCGATCCTCGACGCCTCATAGGCGTCGCGCCCGTAGAGCGGGAACGCTGCCTCGCCGAGCCGCGCCACCGCGCGCATGATGCTGTTCGATTCGAAGATGCCGACCTTGCCGTCGGCGCCGAACGCCGCCGGCACATTGCCGAACGGCTGTGCCGCCATGAACGCGTCGGTCTTGAAGAGCTGCGCGCCGGTCAGTCCGACCCGCCCGGTCCGTGCCAGCGACGACAGCGAGGCGCGCTCATGCTCCGCCAGCGGACGGGCATCATAGTCCCACAACCAGTCGCGCAACTCCTTGCCCGAGGCGCCCCTGACCTCGACATCGACACCGCAGAACCGCGCCGCGATGGTTGCCTTCCAGACGCGCGGGTTCGGCAGATAGGAGAAGATGCGCAAGGCGGCCATGGTGGACTGCTCCGGTGCTAATGCCTCAGGCGGCCAGCTTCAGGATCTTGACGACGTCGGCGGGTTCGCGGATCGGCTGCGGGTTGGCCCGCGTGAAGATCGACAGCATGGCGTTCCGGCCGATCAGCTCAAACCGATCTTCGCCGACGCCGACATCGGCAAGCCGGCGCGGCAGGCCGAGTTCCGCGATGAACGCCGCGAAGGCTTCGCCGGCGTCACGCCCCGGCGCGCCGAGCGCGGCGGCAATCGATTGCTGTGCGGCTTCCGTCGCCGGGCGGTTATAGCGGAGCACGCTCGGCATCATCACCGCCGTGCAGAAATAATGCGGCACATCGCAGGTGCCGCCGAGCACGTGGCCGATAGCGTGACTGGCGCCCATCGGCACCCGCGACTGCAATCCGAACGCCGACAGCCAGGAGCCGAGCTGGCAGCTCAGCCGCGCCGCCGCGTCGTCGGGGTGGGCCTTGGTGCGCAGCAGGCCGTCATGCAGATAGCGCAGCCCCTGCTGGCACACCGCATCGACCAGCACATTGGGGCGGCTGGAGCAGATCGCCTCGATGCCGTGATCCATCGCCCGCGTGCCGGAACCGAGCCAGAGCTTCTCGGGCGTATATTTCGTGATCGCGGGATCGAGGATGATGCTGCGCGGCATCATCATCGGATGGTTGAAGATCTGCTTCAGCTTGCGGCCGGTATCGGTGACCAGCGCGCCGGAATTGTATTCGCCGCCGGACAGCGTGCTGGGGATCGCGATCATCCGGACCTTCGGCGACCGGAATGGCCCGAAGCGGCGGTCCGGCGTGGTCTCGAAGCCGTCGAGGCCATCCGGCTTGAAGATCGCGTGCTCGATGCACATCAGCACGATCTTCGCCGCATCGACCACCGAGCCGCCGCCGATCGCGACCACGAGGTCCGCCTTGGCCTCGCTGGCCTGCCGCGCGATCTGCGTCACGACATCCCTCGTCGTGTGCTGCGGCACGCCGTCGAAGGTCGCGGCATGGCGGTCGCCGAGGGCTTGACGGATTTTCTCGATCTCGTCGGTCGTGGTGTTCAACGTCCGGCTGGCGATCAGGTAGACGCGCCTCGCGCCCAGCCGCTCGGCCTCCTCGCGCAGCGCTTCGGCTGCCGGCCTGCCGTAGATCACGGATTCCATGGTCGGGTATTGATGGCTGCCGGTGACGCGCATGCTTTCACTCCCTCGATGTGTCCGTGAGTTCCGCTGTCGGTCAGGCCGACAGCTTGGTGAAATCAGGCTGCCGCCGTTCCGCGAAGGCGGCAAAGGCCTCGCGCGCCTCGGGCGTCGTCAGCCGCTCCTTGAACAACACGCCTTCCTCGGCGATCTGCGCCGCGATCTTCTGCTGCTCGCGCATCAGCTTCTTGGTCATGCTGAGCGACCCCGCCGGCCGCCTGGTCAGCGCGACCGCCGCGTCATGCGCCCTCTTGCGCAGATCGGCCTGCGGCACCACGGCGTTGGCGAGACCCGATGCCAGCGCGCCCTGCGCGTCCATCGGTTCGCCGAGCGCGAACATCGCATAGGCGCGCGCATGCCCGATCCTTAAGGGAAGCAGCCAGCTCGACGCCGCTTCCGGAACCAGCGCGAGGTTGACGAACGGCGTGATCAGCCGCGCGTTCTCGGCGAGATAGACCAAGTCGCAATGCAGCAGCATGGTGGTGCCGACGCCGACCGCATTGCCCTGCACCGCCGCGACGATCGGCTTGCCGACCTTGCTGATGGTTTCGATGAAAGTGTGGGCCGGACTGTCGACAGCGCTTTCACCGCGCGCCTGGCTTGCGAAGTCAGCCAGATCATTGCCCGCGGTGAAGCTGTCGCCGTCGCCCTGGAACAGGATCACCCGGACGGAGGCATCCGCCTCCACCTGCTTGAGCGCCGCGGACATGACATTGTACATCGCGCCGGTCAGCGCGTTCTTCTTTTCCGGCCGCTGCAACGTCAGCGTCATGACGCCGGCGGCGATCTCAACCTTGACATGCTCGGTCATGGCACTCTCCCGTCAGGCGACCGCGCGGGCCGGAGTGGTTTCGAATTTGCCGTCGAGGAAGCCGGTCAACCGCTGCCGGATGATCGCTTCGGCTTCAGCCATGATGCGGTCGATCAGCTCCTTGACGGTCGGGATGTCATTGATCAGGCCGACCACCATGCCGCAGCTCCAGGCGCCGGCATCCATCTCGCCGTCGATCATCACCTTCGGATAGACGCCGGCGACCTGCTCGTGGATATCCTCGATCTTCAGCCTGGCGCCCTTCTCGCGCTCGATCTCGAGCAGCTCGTCGACGCCCTTGTTCTTCAGCACCCGCTCGGTGTTGCGCAGCGCGCGCATGACGAGGCGCGTATCGAGCTCGTCGGCGTCGAGCAGCGCCTGCTTCACATTGGGATGAACCGGTGCTTCCTCGGTCGCGATGAAGCGCGTGCCCATGTTCATGCCGGCAGCGCCCATCGACAGCGCGGCGACAAGGCTGCGCGCGTCGGCCATGCCGCCCGAGGCGACGAACGGGATCTTCAATTCGTCCGCCGCACGCGGCAGCAGGATCATGTTCGGGATGTCGTCCTCGCCGGGGTGGCCGCCGCACTCGAAGCCGTCGACGCTGACCGCGTCGCAGCCGATCTTCTCGGCCTTCAGCGAATGCCGCACCGAGGTGCATTTGTGGATCACCTTGATGCCGGCCGCCTTCAGCGCCGGCATGTACTGCTCCGGGCTGCGGCCCGCGGTCTCCACCGCCTTGACGCCGCCCTCGCGGATCGCTGCGATGTATTCCGGATAGGGCGGCGCGGTGAAGCTCGGCAGGAAGGTGAGGTTCACGCCGATCGGCTTGTCGGTCATATCGCGGCAGCGCGCGATCTCCTTGGCCAGCAGCTCCGGCGTCCGCTGGGTCAGGCCGGTGATGATCCCGAGGCCGCCGGCATTGGACACCGCCGCCGCCATCTCGGCGAAGCCGACATAGTGCATGCCGCCCTGGATGATCGGATGCTGGATGCCGAACAGTTCAGTGATTGCTGTCTTCACAAGTCTCTCCCGCGTTGCCGCTCAGTGGACGATTTCAAACAGGCCCGCCGCGCCCATGCCGCCGCCGATGCACATGGTGACGACGCCGTATTTCGCCTTGCGCCGCCGGCCCTCGATCAAGAGGTGGCCGGTAAGCCGCGCCCCGGTCATGCCGTAGGGATGGCCGATCGCGATCGAGCCGCCATTGACGTTGAGCTTGTCCGGATCGATGCCGAGCTTGTCGCGGCAATAGATCACCTGCACGGCATAGGCCTCGTTGAGCTCCCAGAGATCGATGTCGTCGATCTTGAGGTTATGCCGCCTCAACAGCCGCGGGATCGCGGCAACCGGGCCGACGCCCATCTCGTCCGGCTCGACGCCGGCGGCGACGAAACCGCGGAAGATGCCGAGCGGCTTCAGCCCCTTCTGCGCGGCAACCTTGTCGCTCATGATCACGCAGGCCGATGCGCCATCCGAGAGCTGGCTGGCGTTGCCGGCGCTGATGGTCTTGCCCTCGAACACCGGCTTGATCTTGGCGAGCCCATCCGCCGTGGTATCCGGCCGCGGGCCCTCATCCTTCGCCAGCGTCACCTGCTGGTAGCTGACTTCCCTGGTGTCCTTGTTGACCACGGCCATTTTGGTCGTGATCGGCACGATCTCGTCGTTGAAGCGGCCGCCCTGCAGCGCGGCGCCGACGCGGCGCTGGCATTCAAGGCTGTATTCGTCCTGCTTGTCGCGGCCGATCCCATAGCGCTCGGCGACGACCTCGGCGGTCTCCAGCATCGACATGTACATCTCGGGCTTCATTGCCATCAGCTCGTCGTCGACGGCATGGAACCTGTTCATGTGCTCGTTCTGCACCAGGCTGATCGACTCGATGCCGCCGCCGATCGCGATCTCGACGCCGTCGAGCATGACAGAGCGGGCGGCGACCGCGATCGCCTGCAGGCCGGAGGCGCATTGCCGGTCGATGGTGGTGCCGGCGACCGTCACCGGCAGCCCGGCGCGGATGGCGCCCTTGCGCGCGACGTTCATCACCATGGTGCCCTGCTGCATCGCGCAGCCCATCACCACGTCCTCGACCTCGCCCGGCGCGATGCCGGCGCGCTTCACGGCTTCGGCCATCACATGACCGGCGAGGGTCGGGCCGTCGGTGTTGTTCAGCGCGCCGCGATAGGCCTTGCCGACGCCGGTGCGCGCGGTGGAAACGATGACTGCATCCTGTGACATGCTTGCCTCTCTGAATCAGGCGGCCGCGTCGAGCTGCGCATAGCGCAGCACGTGATAGGCGGGATCGCCGAACTGGATGTTGATGGAGGAAATCCGCTTGAAGTAGTGGCCGACATTGAGTTCGTCGGTCATGCCCATGCCGCCGTGCAGCTGCACCGCCTGATCGGCGACGAACTTGCCGGCATATCCGATCTTCGACTTGGCCCCGGAGGCGAGCCGGGAGACGCCGACCTCATCGTCGCTGAGACTGAGGCTGAGATGCTGCATCAGCGACAGCGCCTCCTGATGCGCGATGAACATGTCGACCATCCGGTGCTGCAGCACCTGGAAGCTGCCGATCGTGACGCCGAACTGCTTTCGCGTCTTGGAATAGTCCAGGGTCGCAGCGTTCAGTTCGCCGATCGCGCCGACCGCCTCGGCGCAGAGCGCGCCGATGGCGCGGTTGCGGCAGGCCTCCAGCGCGGCGACGCCCTCGCCTTCGCTGCCCAGCAATTCCGCGCGCACGCCGCGCAGGCTGACCTCGGCCGCCCTGCGGCCATCGATCGTCCTGAAGCTTTGCAGGTCGAGATTGGCCGCCCGGCGATCGACCACGAACAGGCTGACGCCGCCACGATCGTGGCGATGGCCCGAGGTGCGCGCGGAGACGATCAGATAATCCGCCCACGGCGCGGCGATCACCGTCGTCTTCTCGCCGGTGAGCACATAATCGTTGCCGTCGCGGCGCGCCGTGGTGGTGACGGTGGCGAGATCGAAGCGCGAGCCCTTCTCGGTCCAGGCCAGCGCCCAAAGTTTCGTGCCAGCGATGATGTCGGCGATGAACGCCTGCCTCTGCGCGTCGGAACCTGCCTGCTCGATCAAGCCGCCCGCCACGACGACCGTCTCGACGAATGGCTCGACCACGAGATGGCGGCCGAACTCCTGCATGATGATCATGGTCGACAGCGGCCCGCCGCCGAGCCCTCCGACCGCTTCGGAGAACGGCGCGGCGAGCAGGCCGAGCTCGGCGAACTCGGCCCATTGCCTGCGGCCAAAACCCTCTTCGCTCGCGACGATCTTGCGGCGGGCGTCGAAATCATACTGGTCGCGCAGCAGCCGCTGGACGCTGGACCGCAACAATTCCTGCTCTTCCGTGAACTGGATATCCATCCGATCCTCGTTGCTTGTGGCTAGAGTCCAAGCACCGCCTTGGCGATGATGTTGCGCTGGATCTCGTTCGATCCGCCGTAGATCGAGAGCTTGCGCGAGTTCAGATATTTCTCCGACGCGGTGTGGCCGTAGTCGGGGCCCGGCATGAAGTGGTTGGCGCTGACCGGATGCTCGCGGATCGCAAGCCCGTAATTGCCGATCGCCCGATGCGTCAGCTCGGTGATGTCCTGGAAGATCTCGGTGCCGCGGATCTTGAACAGCGAGGCCGCCGGTCCCGGGTCGATGCCGCGCGCCATCTGGGCGACGACGCGGAGTTCGGTCGCCTCCAGCGCCAGCACGTCGAGCTCGACGCGGGCGATGTCCCTGATGAACTCCAGATGCGCCGGATCGTGTTCCGGGATCTCGGCCTTCACGATCTTCTTCAGCCGCTCGATATAGCGCGTCGAACGGCCGATGCCGGCCATGCTGGTGCGCTCATTGCCGAGCAGGAATTTGGCGTAGGTCCAGCCCTTGTTTTCCTCGCCGATCAGGTTCGCGGCGGGGACACGCACGTTTTCCAGGAAGACGTCGTTGACCTCGTGCGAGCCGTCGATGGTGATGATCGGGCGCGCGGTGATGCCCGGCGACTTCATGTCGATCAAGAGGAAGGAAATGCCGGACTGCGGCTTGGCCGCGGGATCGGTACGAACCAGGCAGAAGATCCAGTCGGCGTGCTGCGCCAGCGTAGTCCAGGTCTTGTGGCCGTTGACGATGTAATGGTCGCCGTCGCGCACCGCCTTGGTGCGCACGGTGGCGAGGTCGGAGCCGGAGCCCGGCTCCGAATAGCCCTGGCACCACCAGTCCTCGCCGGACAGGATGCGCGGCAGGAATTTCCTTTTCTGCGCATCGTTGCCGAAGGTGTAGATGACCGGGCCGACCATGGTGACGCTGAATGCCAGCGGCGGCATGGTGCCGGCGCGCGTCGTCTCCTGCTCGAAGATGAAGCGGCGGGTGATCGACCAGCCGGGCCCGCCATATTCCCTGGGCCAGAGCGGCGCGATCCAGCCCTTCTCGTGCAGGATGCGATGCCACAGCAGCATCTGCTCCTTGGAGAGATCCGTCTCCGGATTGGCGACGCGCATCTCCGCTGGATAATTGTCCTTGATGAAGGCGCGAACCTCGTCGCGGAACGCCGCATCTTCAGGGGATAGCGCGAGCTCCATCTGCGGTGCTCCCTACCACTTCTCGCCGAAGGGCCGGATTTCCAGTTCAAAGGTCCAGGCGCTTTTGGGCTGCTGATAGAGCTGCCAGTAGGCGCCCGCGACCGATGCCGGCGGCATCAAGAGATCGGGATTGTCGAGCGCGTTCGGGCCGAGCGCCTCGATGCGGCGCTGCCGTACCCATTCGGTATCGACGCCGGAATCGATGATCAGATGCGCGACATGGATGTTCTTCGGCCCCAGCTCGCGGGCCATCGCCTGCGCCACGGCGCGCAAACCGAACTTGGCGCTGGCAAAGGCGGCATAGCCGCTGCCGCCGCGGAGTGACGCGGTGGCGCCGGTGAAGAAGATGTTGCCCTCGGCACGCGCCGTCATCAGCCGCGCCGCCTCGCGACCAGCCAGGAAGCCGGAGTAGCAAGCCATCTCCCAGACCTTGCGGAACACCCGCTCGGTGGTCTCGAGGATCGGGAAATTGACATTGGCGCCGATGTTGAAGATGCAAACTTCAAGCGGCGCATGCTTGTCGGCGTCGTTGAGGAAGGCCGTGATCTCCTCCTCCTTGCGCGCATCGAGCGAGCGCGCATGGATCTCGCCGCCGGCGGCCTCGATCTCCTTGACCAGCGGCGCCAGCTTGTCGCCGTTGCGGCGGCCGGCGAAGACCGTAAAGCCTTCGGAGGCGAACTTCTTGGCGATCTCGCCGCCGATGAAATCGCCGGCACCAATGACGGCCACCGTCTTGTTTCGCTTCTGCATGGTGTACTCCGGTCTTGTTTGAGTGAACTGGCTCGCGGCGGCGGCTCAGCCTCAGCTGCGCAGCGACTCCGCCAGCTTGTGCTTCAGCAGCTTGCCCGTCGATGTCGCGGGCAGCGCGTCCATCAGGATAATCTCCGACGGACGCTTGTACGAGGTGAGTTGCGGGGCAATATGCGCCATCAGGTCCTGTACGGTGGCGGTCGAGCCCTTGATCAGCTGCACAAAGGCGACCACCTCCTCATTGCCCTCGACCGGCCGGCCGACCACGGCGCACTGCACCACGGCGTCGTGCGTGCTCAGCACCGCTTCGATCTCGGCCGGATAGACGTTGAACCCGGAGCGGATGATCATCTCCTTGGTTCGCCCGACGATGTAGAGCGCATCATTCTCGAAGCGGGCCAGATCCCCGGTGTTGAACCAGCCGTCGGGATCGATCGCCTTGGCGGTCAGGTCGGGCGCGCGGTAATAGCCGCGCATCACGTTGGGGCCGCGAACATGCAGCTCGCCGACTTCGCCTGCCGCAACCGGCTTGAGGTCGCGGCCGACCAGCTTGGCCTCAAGGCCGGGCATGACGGTACCCACCGCATGGTCGGCCCGCGGGTTATCCGGCCGGACGCCGGAGATACCCGGCGAGCATTCGGTGATGCCATAGCCGTTGAGCAGCGGCAGCCCGAGCTCCTGCTCGACCCGTGACTTGAGATCGAGGTCGAGCGGCGCGCCGGCCACCGAGATCACCCGCAACCGGCCGCGATCGAGCTTCGGCAGGCCGGCATTGCGCCGATATTCGAGCAGACGCTGATAGGTCGCGGGCACGCCGTTCAGGATCGTGATGCCCTCTTCAGTCATCGCCTTGACCAGCGCGGCCGGATCGTATTTCGCTACCAGACGCACGGTGGCGCCGATCATCAGGGTCATGGTCAGCAACGAGATGCCGACGATATGCGAGATCGGCAGCACGCAATATTGCACGTCATCGGCCGCCATCTTGCGGAAGCTTGCCGTCGCCCGGGCGCTGAACAACAGATTGCGATGGGTCAGCATCACGCCCTTTGGCGTGCCCGTGGTGCCGGAGGTGTAGATGAGAACCGCGACCTGGTTTGCGCCGTCGGCCTCGACCGGCTCCGCCACCGTTGCCAGGTTCAGGCCGGTGACGGCGATGCCGCGGAGCGGGCCGACATCCTGCACGGCAGCCTCGTAGCGCGCGGCATGCGTCGCCGCCTCCTGCGAGACCTCGGCGGTCAACAGCACGCGGCGGGCGCCGCTGTGATCCCTGATCTGGTCGAGCTCACGCGGCGACAGCCGGGGATTGACCACGATGGACCAGACATCGAGCCGGCTCGCCGCCAGCAGCAGGCAGGCGAGCGGAATCGAATTCTCGCTCACGATCATCATGCGGTCGCCGGCGCGGATGCCGAGCGCCCGCAGCGCCTCGGCGACGCCGCCGACCGTTCGGACGAGTTCGCGGTAGGTCAGCCGCATCTCGTCATCGATCAGCGCCGGATGATCCGGCGTCGCCCCGACGTGGTGATCGATCACCTCGTGGATGCGGTTCGGCAAGCCTTCCACACTTCCTTCAAACTGGGTCGACGCCTGCACTGAAACCTCCCTGTGACAGCCCTTTGGGCCTGATTTGTTGTCTTGAGGAATTTTCCCGCTCAGGCGGTCTTACGCCGCCCCGCAGCCAGTTGCGCGACGATCTCCTCCTCGACCTCGCGCAGCTTGTCCTTGCCGAAGAAGATCTCGTCGCCGACAAAGAAGGTCGGCGAGCCGAACGAGCCGCGCGCCACCGCGTTGCTGGTGTTGTCGATCAGCTTCTTCTTCACCTCGTCCTGCTGGGCGCGGGCGATGATGCGGTCGATATCGAGGCCGGAAGACAGGAACGCTTCGCGAAACACCTGCGGATCGTCCATCTTCTTGGGCTCGGACCACATGTGGTGATAGGCGGCGCGAAAGTACGGCTCGAACTGCCCTTCGAAATCGGCAGCGACGACGCCGCGCATCAGCATCAGCGTGTTGACCGGGAAGAACGGGTTGGTCTTGAATGTCGTGATGTTGTGGCGGCGCAGGAAGCGCTCGGTCTCGAGCGCGTTATATTCCGGCTTGTTCTTGATGCCGCGCAGCGACTCGCCGGGCGACATGTTGCCGGTCGCCTTGTAGATGCCGCCGAGCAGCACCGGGATGTAGTCGAATTTCACGCCGGTGCGCTTCTCGATGTCAGGCAGCGCCAGTTCCGCCAGATAGGCGTTCGGACTTCCGAAATCGAAATGGAATTCGACCTTGAGCGGAGCAGCCATGGAACGCCCTTCCCTTCGATTGCCAGCGGCCGTCAGCCGCCGCGTTGATCGAGCCGGGACCTTAAGTTCTATTTTAGAACTGTCAATATGATATTTGTCATCCAATGACCAAGCTACGGCTCCAAGCTAGGCATCCTATTGAAATGACGTTAGTTCTGTTTTAGAATTTTGCTGAGCGATATCGTCGCCGGCCGCAGGAGATGCTGATGAAATGGGATGCCCTCGAGGAGGAGCCGTGCTCGGTGGCCCGCACGGTGGCTGTCATCGGCGACCGCTGGAGCCTGTTGGTCCTGCGCGAATGTTTCCTGCGCATCCGCAGGTTCGATGACTTCCAGGCGTCGCTCGGGATCACGCGGCATCTGCTTGCCGACCGGCTGAAAAAGCTGGTGCGGTTCGGCGTGCTGCGCAAGATTCCCTATCAGGAAGCACCGAAGCGCTACGAATACATCCTGACGCAGAAGGGGCTCGACCTCTATCCGATCATCATGTCGATCGTGCACTGGGGCAACGTCCACATGGTCGATTCGCGCGGTCGGCCGATGCTGCACGAACACAAGACCTGCAAGAAGATGTTCGATCCCGTCATGGTCTGTTCGGAATGCGGCGAGCCGCTGAGCGCGAAGGCGGTCCACGTGCATCCGGGCCCCGGCGCGCGGAAATCATCACCGGTGCACGCCAAGGCGCAGGAGCGGGCCAGGCGCGCCGCTGACTAGACGTGGATACTGTTTACGAAGCCGGCTCGCCTTGCGCTGGCGGCTGCTCAGTGTGACGGCGCAGCCATCAGCGCAACATTGCCGCCAAGCAGGCAGCCGACGGGACGGCCGCCGGCGAAGCCGATGCGGACGCGAATCTCGGACAGCCGCCCCATCGCCCTGCCCTGCAGGATTCGGATCTCGTCGTCATCAGGAGCGACCAAGCCATAGTCGAGCAGGCCGAACGCCAGCGCCGCGGCCGCAATGCCGGTTGCGGCATCCTCCCGATAGCCGGATGAGCGCGGGAATTGCCGCGCCTCGAACAGGCGAGCCTTTCGGTCGATCACGGCGAATGGATAGAGCCCGGTCGATCCGATCCGGCCGCAGACCGCCTCGACGTCCCCTATCGCGGGATCGAGCGCATTCAGCGCTTCGGGGGAGCGCATCGGGATCAGGGTCTTGATCCGCGATGTGACGGCATTGCACGGTGTTGTCGCATCGATCGCTTGCGGCCCGACCGCGAGCGCCCAGAGCACGTCATCGCGTTGCCCCGTGGTGAGCGGAACGGTCTTCCCGGCCGGCTGGGTGATCTCGACGTTGGGCTCGCCGTGACGATCACGGCTGATGAAGCCGGTGACCGGACCGCTGCGCGTCGATATCCGCATCGTATCGCCCGGCAGCTTTCCCTGGCGCGCAAGCAGCCAGAGCGCACCGATGGTCGCGTGGCCGCACATTTCCATTTCGTGATTCGGAACGAAGAAGCGGAACGTGACGTCGAAATCGTCGCTCTGCGCCGGCAGCACGAAACCGGACTCGTGGCCGTGGCGGCGCGCAACATCCTGCATCTCGGCGGCGCTCATGCCGCTTGCATCCACCACGATCGGACAGGGATTGCCGCCCTGCCCATCGACCGTGAACACGCTGACCAGTTCGGCTGTCGTCATGATGTCGCTCGCCTGTCTCGCCGTCTGCTACTTGACCAGCGTCGCGCCGGTCTCCGGGTGCTGCAGCCAGCCGAGCAGCGCCTCGTGGAAGCGCGCCGGCGCCTGGATCTGCGGCGAATGGCCGAGGTCAGGGAATTCGATCAGCTGCGCATGCGGAATCCGCTTGGCGGCCTCCTTGCCGAGCACCGGATAATTGCCGAGCGTCTTGCGAATCTCCGGCGGCGCGGTGTCCTTGCCGATCGCGGTTGTGTCCTTGTCGCCGACAAACAGCAGCGTCGGCGGCTTGATCTGCTCGAATTCGTAGAACACCGGCTGGGTCGCGATCATGTCGTAGAGCCGCGCCGAGCTCGACGCCACGGCGGCGCGGCCCGGACCGCGATACATGCCGGCCAGCATCTGCACCCAGGTCTCGTAGGACGCATCCCAGGTATCGGCGTAATAGGTGGCGCGCTCATAGGCGCGGATGCTGTCCGCGGTGACGCGCGTCTCGCGCTGCATCCAGCCGTCGAGGCTGAGCCACGGCACGCCCTTGGCCTTCCAGTCTTCCAGGCCGATCGGATCGACCAGAACCAGGTGGTCGGTGGCCTCCGGATACATCAGGGCATAGCGCATCGCCAGCATGCCGCCGGTCGAGTGGCCGACCATGATCGAATGCGCGATCCCGAGCGAGGCGAGCAGCGCGCGGCTGTTGCCGGCGAGCTGCTGGAAGGTGAACTGATAGCGTTCCGGCTTGCTCGATTTGCAGAAGCCGATCTGGTCCATCGCGATCACGCGATAGCCGGCGCCGCTGAGCGCCTTGATGGTGCCGTCCCAGGTCGCTGCACAGAAATTCTTGCCGTGCAGCAGCACCGCGGTCTGGCCGTTCGGCGTCGCCGGCTTGACGTCGAGATAGGCCATGTCGAGCTCCTGCCCCTGCGAGCTGAAGCGATAATGCTCGAGCGGATAGGGATAGTCGAAGCCCTGCAGTTCCGGTCCATAGGCCGGCTCGGCGGCCGATTGCGCCAACGCGTTGGACGATCCGAGCGCGACGGTCGCAGCGACGGCAAGGTGAAACAAGGCTTTCAGGTGCATCTCAGCAAATCCAGAACTCGGGGACGATCTCCGTGATGCCGTAGCCGAACGCGTGGGCGCCATCCAGCGCCCAGCGATGATTTGTTCGTGATCTCCGCGCGAAATTACGCCGGATCGAACGCCCGGATCGGCGGCAGATTGCCGTTGAAACGCTCGACCTCGACGCTGGTGAGCTGGCCGGTGCAGCCCTGCGCGAAGGATGACGTGCCGATGTCGCGCGTCAGCACGTTCGGATTGCCGTGCACGCAGAGCGGCGCATCCTCCTCGGGGTCCATCGGGTCGTACCAGGCGCCGGTCGGCAGCTGGACCACGCCGGGCGCGATGCCGTCGGTGACATGCACCGCGGCGAGGCAGGCGCCGCGCGCATTGAAGACGCGGATGATATCGCCGTCGGCGATGCCGCGCGCGGTTGCGTCGCGCGGATTCATGCGCGCAACCTCGCGGCCGCGATGCTTGGCGTCAAGCGAGTGACCGCCGAAGTCGAGCTGGCTGTGCAAACGCGTCACCGGCTGGTTGGCGACGAGGAAGCACGGCGCGCCCGGCGCCGGCGTGTCGGTCTTCTCGAGCCAGACCGGATGGCCCGGGCAATCCGCATCGCCATGGCCTGCGATCTTCCGCGAAAAGATCTCGATGCGGCCGCTCGGCGTCGGCAGCGGCCGCGCGACGGGGTCTTCTCGGAAGCGACGCAGCGAGCCGCCGTCGTCGAGATGCTGCGGCACGACCAGGCTGCCGCGCGCCCAGAACTCCTCGAAGCTCGGCGCTTCGAGCCCGCGCGCGGCGAGCGCCTTACGCGTTGGTTCATAGAGATGTTCCAGCCATTGCTGCGACGTGCGTCCCTCGGTGAAGGGCTCGCGGGCCCCTAGCCGCTCGGCGAGGTCGGCGAAGATCTCGTAGTCGTCGCGGGCAAGGCCGAACGGCTCGGCGATCCGGTGCATCGCGACCATCAAGGGATCGTTGCTGGAATAGCCGATGTCTTCGCGCTCCAGCGTCATCGTCGAGGGCAGCACGATGTCGGCGTGGCGGGCGGTGGCGGTCCAGGCGAGTTCGTGCACCACCAGCGTGTCGAGCCGCGCGAACGCCCTGCGCAGGCGGTTGAGGTCCTGGTGATGGTGGAACGGATTGCCGCCGGCCCAATAGACGAGGCGGATATCCGGATAGGTCCGCGTCTCGCCATTGTAGCGATAGCTGGTGCCGGGATTGAGCAGCATGTCGGCGATGCGCGCCACCGGAATGAAGTCGGCGACGCCGTTGCGGCCCTGCCCCAGCGTCGGTCCCGGCACCGCATTGACGCGCCGGCCGTAATAGCCGATCGCGCCGAGCGAATAGGCGTAGCCGCCGCCGGGCAGGCCGATCTGGCCGAGCGCCGCCGCCAGCACCATGCCCATCCACACCGGCTGCTCGCCATGCTCGGCGCGCTGCAGCGAATGCGACACGGTGATCAGCGCACGCCGGCCGGCGAGCCGCCGCGCGAGCGCCTTGATCGTGCCGGCATCGATGCCGCAGATCGCCGCGGCCCATTCGGCGCTCTTGGGCACACCGTCGCTCTCACCGGTGAGATAGCGCAAAAACACCGGCCAGCCCTCGGTGTAGCGATCGAGGAAGGCCTGATCGTGCAGGCCTTCGCTGACCAGCGTGTGGACGATGCCAAGCATCAGCGCGGTGTCGGTGCCGGGCGTGGCCGTCAGCCATTCGGCGCCGGCCTCGACCGGAAGATCGTCACGCAGCGGGCTGACCAGGATGAACTGACAGCCGCGCCGGTGCGCGGCTTCCATGGCGCCGCGCTCGACATGCTTGCTGATCGAGCCGCCGGCCACCATCGAATTCTTCAGCGCCATGCCGCCGAACGCCAGCACGATGTCGGTTTCGGCCGCGATCTGCTCCCAGGTCACGTTGCGCTTGGTGATGTCCTCGTAGCCGGTCAGGATCTGCGGCAGCAGCACCGAGGACGCGCCCGAGGAATAGGTGTTCACCGAACGGACATAGCCACCCATCGCGATGTTGAGGAAGCGGTGCACCTGGCTCTGCGCGTGGTGGAAGCGGCCCGCGCTGGACCAGCCGTAGGAGCCGCCGAACACCGCGCCGGGGCCGATGGTGTCGCGGATCCGCGTCAGCTCGCCGCCGAGCAGATCGAGCGCCTGCTCCCAGCTGACCGAGACGAATTCGTCGCGGCCGCGGCGATCGTCCGGACCGGGCCCACGCTCGAGCCATCCGCGGCGGATCGCGGGCTGCGCGATGCGCGCCTGGTGGCGCAGCGCGCCGGGGAAATTGTTGATGATGCCGTTCGGATCGGGATCAGCGGCATAGGGCCTGACTTCGAGACCCGCCTTGCCGAGCCGCGCCGAGAACACGCCCCAATGCGAGGTGTGCGGCTTGAAACCGTCGGACAGATCGAGGCCGGGATCGGGGTGGCCAATGGTCTCGCTCATCGATGCTCCTTCATCCGCAGGCCGGCGCCTCGGCGGGCCTGTCGCAACCCAAGTCTGTCGCAACGTTCCCCGCCAGTATAATGATCCAATCGGCGCACGGTACCCGCTAACACGGACCGCACCGTGCCTTGCCGGCATGACTACCCCTGACGGCGGCGGAACTCGCCACCGCAGGCAGGACTGTCGCATATGCGCTCGATCCCTCCACAAACTCGTCATGCCCGGCCTTGTGCCGGGCATCCACGTCTTGGTTTCCGCGTGGAAAAGACGTGGATGGCCGGGACGAGCCCGGCCATGACGATGTGGAAATAGCAGCGCCAAGCTTTGCCCTGCCATATGCGATCGCCCTACTCGCCGCAGGCCCGCGCCGCCAAAATATCGAAAACAACCCCATGCAAAGGAGCGGGCGGCTGCCCGGCGCCCGACAAGGCCACTTGACGCGTCGGGCAAATCAGGGATACATTTCCAATATTCCGAAATCGTGCAAGCCCCCTCGCCCGCAACAGCGGGCGCGACGGATGCACTTGCGACCGAACCCCTCCCCACAATTGACATCGCACCGGCTGCCGCAGCGAGCGATCGCCTGCGCACGTGCCGCGCGCGTTCCAGGGAATACCCGACATGGATACTGCACCCGAAATCACCGTGCCGACGATGCCCGCCGCAACCGCCCAGACCCAGGCTGCCGCAGCCCCGCGGATCAAATTCTCGTCGCACGGCTTTGCCATCGACCATCCCGATCCCGAGCTCGGCGCACAGCTGATGGCGAACGCGTTGGGCGTGGCCGATCGCGACGCGATGGACGGCATCCTGCGGCAATTGGTCAAGGCCAGCGTGAGCGGCGGCAAGCCCTGCGAGGTCCACCTCGCCTTCATGATCTCGATGGTGAGAAGCATCGGTCCGCGGGATTCGGTCGAGGCCATGCTGGTGGCGCAGATGGTGTCGGTTCATGTGATGACGATGCGATGTGCCCATCACCTCGCGCATGCCAAGGACCTCGCCCAGCACGACAGCGCCGCGCGGGCATTGGGCCGGCTCGCCCGCACCTTTCCCGCCCAGATCGAGGCGCTGAACCGCCACCGGAGCCATGGCGAGCCCGCCATCACCGTGCAGAACGTCAAGGTCGAGGACGGCGGCAACGCCATCGTCGGCAACGTGACGCAGCATGCGAGCGTGATCGTGTCCGACAACAGCCCGGCATCCGCGGCGCGGAATGCGCCGAAGGCTGCGGGCGCGAGGCGACGGCGGAATTCCGCCGATGCCGGGCGGGACGCCCTGGCATGAGCGGCCACATCCAAACGACCGGCCCGATGCTGGCGAGCCCGCGCTGCGGCGCCAGGACCCGCCCGGGCGGCGCGTGCCGCGCGCCGGCGGTGCACGGCAAGACGCGCTGCCGCATGCACGGTGGCGCAAAGGGATCCGGCGCGCCACGGGCGAACCGGAACGCGCGCAAGCACGGCCTGTTCACTCGGGAAGCGATCGCCGAGCGGCGGCAGATACGGGCGTTGTTGGGGGACGTGCGGAGGATGCTGGAGGGGATGAAGTGATTGCGTTTCGCAAATGGCCGCGCGCAAGAACGGCATTTGGGAACGTCGATCTTCGAGGCGTGTTACACCAGCCCGATAGCAAGGGAAACGTTCAAATGAAAATTGCGAAGATCGCACTGGCAACGGCATTCATATTCGGGTCAATCGCAGCAGCGAGCGCTCAAGGCTGTCTCTTATACACATCTGACGCTGCCGACGAACTCTAGGGTG
>NZ_JADFUD010000129.1:0-5992 GCF_054820065.1 Bradyrhizobium sp. UFLA06-06 | reverse complement strand
GGCTGAGAGGGCCTTGGACTTGTCCATGGAGGATCCTTCGACGATACGCAGTGTAGTGGCGGACATTTGGGATGTGCTCCTTATGGCGGGGATTCGCTAGCGGGACAAACGGGTGATGAGGTCGGGTGGAATGCGTTGTTGATTGGAACCTCGTACCACGTTTGTTCTATGTTCGCAATATGTTCTTTCAGGCAAGGAGGTGCCGGCCCGTTTCCATCCACAATGGCCTGCTTTGATTTTTGGAGTGGCCTGGTTTGGGTTTAACCCCATCGCAGCCAAGGGTTAGCCGATGTTCTCGGTAGGACTACTGAGGAGGCCCTCAGATGTTCTGGCCCCATAACTTCCTGCGGGTCGCGATCTGTTCTCGCGGAATATTTACTGGAACAATCGGCCCGGCAGTGCCCTTATTTGGGGGCCCCCAGCCAGACAGGTAGCCCCCCGACTGCTGGAGGAAAACCCGCCTCCGGGACGGGTTGGCGGCCCCCTGTTGGGGCCGTTTAAAATTCCGTAGTTCTCCGGCCAAGAACAAAGTTCCGGGCCGTATGACGCATCTTGCGCCCGAAGTTCCCCTGATAATCAACAAGTTAACCTGACAGGCTCGACCGCGTCAGATAACGGTTGGCACAATCTGCATACTACCTTCGTACCCCTCCTGAGCCCTGGAAAAACTCCGTAGCGTTCGACGGAAGACTCGGGTTCCGCCAGTGTTCGTAACATTGGCCTGCTCAACCAACGCGAATTGCGCGGCGCTGGACAGGCAACACGGCTGGCGACGGTTCCCTGGCGACGCTGCCGGCGGACGAATCCTTTCCGGAATCCACAACGACGGCTCGAACGGGCGCGGCCTTTCACACGATCTTTTTACGGGTGCCAATCATTACTACAACTAATGGTTTAAGTATCGACGACCGCCTTCATTCGCGGAACCGTTACAGATGATCCACAGGGGCATCGAGTTCAGCGTCACCCAGCTGATGGCCGGCGTCTGGAAATGGCGCTTCCAGATCGGCGATCGCGTCTTCACGGGCAAGACCGAAGCAAAGCTCGATCTTCTGGCGATCCGCCGCGTGCAGCTGCGGATCGATCGCGAGCTGAACAATCTGGAGCGGGAACGGACCCGCGGCAGCAATGGGGACTGAGGCACGATCTATCGTGCACGCCCCGGTGCCCTGACCGGCTGGCCCTCGCGCTTCGCTCGAAAACGCTTCAATCCGCGCTTGCCAGCCGCCGCATCGTGAACTCGATGTCGCCGCCGGGAAGCTCGCGCCAGCTCTCGACGGCGCTCATATAGGCCGCTTTCGGGTAGCGCTTGAGAAAGTCACGCGCCCTCACGCGGGCCTGATCGCGTGGCAGGCTGAAGGTCTCGCGCAGATAGCCGTCGTCCGGCTTTCGCCGCTCGGCCATCCGGCTGGCGAGATCGCGCGGACGAGACACCATGCCGCAACTCCGGACCAACTGACGACACCCCAATATAGGGGCGGCGGCAGGAGAATCCGAGTCTGCAGGAGACGGATGAAGTCGCCCCGAACGGGCGTTACTGGTTACGCGGCGCGGCGCTTCCGGGCTGCGCCGAACTTCCGGTCTTGGTCTTCGGCTTGGCGGGATGGGCGGCCGCCTTCGGCGGATCGCTGCGCACGACGCCCCAGGGATCGGACGATCCCTTGGCATCGGGAATCTTGCTCAGCGAGTCCTTGTAGGCCTTGTCCCTGACCGCGTCCTGCTCCTTCTCCTCCTGGGTCCTGGTCTTGACCTCAGGCATCAGGTTGACGTTCGGCATCTGCGCATAGGCCGGCGCCGACAGCAGCACCGCAACCGCGACTGCGCACAAAACTCTCATGAGTACGCTCCTTGCATTTCCGTCGCCGGTATATCACCGCAAGAAAGCCGCCGCCAAGCGCGCCTGCCCCGGCCCTAGAGATGGTCTGACTTGCAGGATTTCGGCGACTGCATCCAGTCGTCCCAGACCGGACCGCAGCGCGTGCAACCGCTGAGCGCAAGCCCGATCGCAACCACGCCGCCGAGCAACACCAATTTGCGGAACATGGACGCCCCCACCACTCGCGAGGAGGCGACTGGGCGCCGAAACTGGGGCATTTTCAAGCCGGGCACGGCGCTTGCAGCGCAGCGCAGTGCGCGTCGGAGCGCAGCGCAAGCGCGCATCGGAACGCAGCGCAGCGCGCGTCGGTTTGACCGGGCGGCCGCGCAAATTACACTGCGCAACAAAGCAGAAAAGGAATCGATCAAATGACTTTGGCGATGAGCTGGGACGAGTGGACGCAGCATGACGGGACGGCGCTCGCGGAGCGCGTCCGGGCCGGCGAGCTGACGCCCCGTGAGCTGGCGTCGCAGGCAGCCAGCGCCGTCGCCAAGGTCGATCCCGCGCTCTCCGGCGTCGTCGAGCTGTTCGACGACGTGATCGCCGACCCCGCGCGCGACGGCGCCGACCTCGACGGCCCGTTCGCCGGCCTGCCCTTCCTGATGAAGGACCTCGGCCCGACCTTGAAGGGGCGGCTGCAGGAGATGGGCTCGCTGATGATGCGCGGCAATCGCGCCGCGGCGGATACCTTCCTGACCGCGAAGATGCGCAAGGCCGGCCTCAATTTGATCGGCCGCACCACGACGCCGGAGTTCGGGGTCTGCAGCTCGGCGGAAAATCCCGCGGTCTATGTCACGCGCAATCCCTGGAACACCGACTACACCACCTGCGGCTCGTCGGCCGGCAGCGCGGCGATGGTCGCCGCCGGCGCCGTGCCGATCGCGCATGCGACCGACGGCGGCGGCTCGATCCGCATTCCCGCCGGGGTCAACGGCAATATCGGCCTGAAAGTCTCGCGCGGCGTGTTCTCGCTCGCGCCGCATCTGTCCGATCTCACCGGGCTGGTCTCGATCCAGGGCTGCCAGTCGCGCACGGTGCGCGACACCGCTGGCTTCGTCGATGCCTGCCGGGGACCTGCGCCCGGCGAGTTCATGCCGTTCTGGACCTCGCCCGAGCCATATGCCGCGATGATCGCGCGCGATCCCGGCCGGCTCAGAATCGCGCTGTCGCACACATGGGGCGGCTATCGCGCGACGCCGCACATCACAGCCGAGCTCGAGCGGGTCGGACGTTTCCTCGAAGGCCTCGGCCACCAGGTCGATTACGCACTGCCGGCGATCGACTACCGGGAAGCCTTCGCGGCGCAGACCACCTGCTACATCAGCAATTTCGCCGTCGTGATCGGCAATATGCTCGCCGCGCGCGGCCTCGAGCGGCCCCCAGTGGAGCTGATCGAGCCCATCAATATCCGCATCTGGGAGCACGGCCGCGACTTCAGCTTCGCCGATCGCGCCCGCATGCAGGCCGTCTTCAACGCCACCTCGCGCGGCTTCGGCGCCTTCTTCGAGGACTGGGACATCATCCTGACGCCGATCACGGCGCTGCCGACGCCGAAGGTCGGCACCACGGAGTATCTCACCATCTCCGACAATCCGTCGGTGCTGGACTGGTTCGGCAATCTCTGGCGCAACTTCGCCTTCACGCCGCTCGCCAATCTCTGCGGCATCCCCGCGATCTCGCTGCCGCTCGCGACCAACGAGCACGGCCTGCCGCTCGGCATCCAGGCGATCGGAAAGCAAGCGAGTGACGGGCTGTTGCTGCAGCTCGCCGCCCAGATCGAACGGGCGATCGACGGCAAGTGGAATGCGGGCAACACGCCGGCCGTGCATGTCACGCGCAACTAGGCGATAAATGGCAAAACCATCAGCGGAGGAAACGGGACGTCATGCAGAAGGCCGGGGAATTCGGGATCGACGACGCAAAACGCGTACTCGGCGACGTCTTTGCGCCGTGGGTGCAGGACCTCAATCTGGCGATCGAGCAGTTCGACATCGCCCCGCCTGAAGGCAGCGATGCCGATTGGCAGCCCGGCGCCATCCTGCGCATGCCGTTTTCCGAGCGATTGTGCCGCAATGGCGGCATCGTCTGCGGCCAGGCGCTGATGGCGTTCGCCGACACCGCGATGGTGCTCGCCAACCTCGCGGCCAACAAGGGCTATCGGCCGATGACGACGGTCGACCAGACCACGCATTTCATGCGCGCGGTGACCGCGTCCGACGTGCTGGCCGACGCCCGCGTGGTCAGGCTCGGCCGCACCATGAGCTTCGGCCGCGTCACGCTGCTCTCCGCCACCGACAACAAGCCGGTGGCGATGGTGTCGAGCGCCTTCGCGATGCTGCCGGGATAGGCCTCTCGCATCATAGACGATGCATCTCCTCATCCCCGCGCAAAGGCTTCGCCTTTGTCGCTGGAGGAGCTTGCGCAGCAAGCGTCTCGAAGGACGAGGCCACCAGCCCGGCCTCATGGTTCGCCTGGCGATGCGAAGCATCGTACAGAGACGCGCGTTCCACGCTCCTCACCATGAGGGTTCAGGCTAATCACGCTGCAAGATTTACTTGCCGAGCTTCTTGCCGCGCATTGAGATGATGGGTTTCTCTTCGCTCTACCCATCCTACGCAACTGTCATCGCCCGGCTTGACCGGGCGATCCAGTACGCCGCGGCCTCTCATTCCATCACCACGATCTCTGGAATACTGGATCACCCGCATGCGCGGGTGATGACACTGAGCAAGCTGACTAGACCAATCCCGCCATAGCTTGCGTAGCAAGATTTACTTGCCGAGCACGGCCTCCGCGGCGTTGACGATGCTGATGGTCGGATTCTTTCCGCAATAGGTGCCGAACTTCTTGGCGTTCTCGGTAAACACGTCGGTGTCGATGATCGCCTCGTCGGAATCGCCCTTGTACCAGCCGTCCATCCACACCAGCACCATCTTGATGGTGTCGTCGCCGCCTTCGACGAACTGTTTGCAGGTCATGATCGAGAGATCGAGGACGGTGGCGCCGGCCGGCGCCGACGACAGCGCGAGCGCGGCGGCAAGCATGATCGAGGCAGTGATCTTCATCGCAATCTCCATGGGCAATGATCTGAAATCAACGGGTTCGCCGGAAGCCCGGCGGGTCCGTTCGCGACCTCGTATGCGAAGCATCACGGCGAACGCAAGCGAGACATCGCGCAACTTTGCCTGCACGTCGCTTCAGTGCACGGATTGAGAATTCGTGTTCCTGATTTGTGACGGCGCCGCGCTAGAGCGTGATGAGAACAGGGCGTGTACTCGAAAATCCAGTGTATGCGAGCGGATAGCGAGGTCGGTGTCGCTCTCAAAAGCCGACATCAGCAATGCTGTGGTGAATGTCCGCTCAGGGCCAAGAAGCGACCTAAGTCGTGCCGACTAGCGAATTAGACGCGGTCGGTCGCGTCATCGCTAAATCCTGCCAAGCGACCAGAAGGCGAACCAGATCCGTGGCCGAGAACCCATAGGTGTCGGGCAATGCGCAGTTTCGGCCCCCGGTCAACCAAGCGTTAGACTGCTCCAAAAAGCTGAAGACTGGCTTCGCAGATCGAAACACCACCATTTGCCTCCTGCGGGTCGAATAAACCCCAAAGTCGCTGACCTGCGCCCAATAGAAGGCCCTTGTTCGATACAGGTTGGTCACTTCAAAACCTGCCTGATTGAGGCTCAGCGAGCACGCACCAGGTTGAAGAGCAAGTATGCTCACAATGCCGGCAGTACCGAAGAAGAGCACTCCCGCAATACCCATCGCCAGTCCAATGCCAGCATTTCCAGGAGATCGAGAAAGAGCAATCCAAATCACAAAGACGCCGCTCGCGGTCATTAATCCCGAGCCTAGCGTCATGAGCAACCATTTGACGCGCGACGGAACTAGGACAATTGGGCCGGGAAATCTTTCGATGATGTCTGACGGTTCTGCGGACACTTCGGCGGTCTCTGATCGCAATGCGCGCATCCTAGACGTGAAATCTGTCCGAAACACCAACAAAACGTGCAAATTTTTGAAAACTCCGAATGTCGGCAATGGGTCTTGGCCGTGTAAAAACGGCCTTGCAGGGCAGTCAATCTTGAAGCCAAAACTGGGCCAGCGTCAGGCCGCGAT
>NZ_JADFUD010000128.1:0-6019 GCF_054820065.1 Bradyrhizobium sp. UFLA06-06 | reverse complement strand
CTCTTGTTCGGTGCAAAAGACAAGCTGTCCGTCCTCGACGACAGCGATTGCCCCATCATGTGTTAACTTGATGCCACAGATGCGCATACGACCCCCTGGCCCTAATGACCGTAATTTGGTTGTTCTGACGAGTTAATCGGCTTCCGGAACAGCACGAGCAAACAGTCTTCATTGACCGACTCAGTATGGCAATGAAGACGCTCGATCTCGGATAGGTTCTCATTGAAGAGAGAAATCACTGTTTCCGCACCGGCAGCGTGCCCACAGCGTCGACACGGAGCATCACGCGCGGACCCGAACACCAGAGCGCCATTTGGTGCAAGCATACCGACCAGATTGAGGATGGCTGTGTGCATCTCGGCGATGTCCTTGAGGTAGTAAAGAACCTCGGCCACGACGATCAGATCGAACTGCTCAGCCGTCGAGAACTGCTGAATGTCGCATGTTATCCATGTGATATGTGACCACCTCTTGGTCCGCTGGCGCGCACGCTCGATCGCCTGAGGCATGACATCGACCACGGTGAGCCTTTGGCAGTGCGGCGCCAGCATTTCGGTGAACGCACCGGCTGCACATCCGACCTCGAGGGCATGCACAACGTCACCGTTGCAACGCGACATCCGCAGCATCTGCGCGTATCGCTCCTGCTCGAACGAATTGCTGTCGAGCCGCCATGGATCATCGACAGCCAATTCGCGCTCCAATAGCTGATAGTTCTTGTCCGATGTCACGGGGGCATCCAACCTATTTGTAGGCGCTCGATCGCTCGGGACCGCAAACACTCTCGGTCGCCGCCACGCTCGATGCACGGTGCGAAAGCCCGGGCTTACAAATTGCGGCAGAGCTCACACCACTTCTCGCGGAGCTTATTCCGGTGGCCGCATGCGGAATGACAGCTTTATTCTCTCCGTCGCTTGCCACCATGACTTTACGCGACAGCCAATCGCTATTGCTCAATGTACAAAGCGCGTAGGCTTTCATCGGCAGCAAGAGAAAGATATTGATGGGTGTGTGAAGCGAGAAGCCGAGAAACCGCATATCGCGAGCACGGAACGCTGCCACACTGCACCGGACCATCGTCATGGCCGCAATCGTCAGCACCGTCCACCAGGCCACTGACCCGCCGATGACGAACTGCGCGAGCGCAGCCAGTGATGAGAGGGCGAGAAGCAAGGGGCCGAGATTTTGTCCGACAACGTCGAGCGTCAGATAGCGATCCAACTCGGGCAGCAAGCGCAACGCAAGAAATGTGTCTCGAAAGGTACTGCGCGCCCAGCGTAGTTGCTGTCGCAGATATGGTCCAAGGCTGTCCGGCACCACTGTTGCTGCGATCGCGTCGGGGACATACTCGGTTCGAAACCCCGCCTTGAGCATAAGGATCGTTAGATGACGATCTTCGCCGAAATCACTTGGCTTTCCACGAAAAAATTGCGTTTCGTATTGATCAAGCAGCAAGGCGAGCGCAGAGCGACGATACATGGCACACGGCCCGCAGCAGCACATCACGGCGCCGAAGCGTGCCTGCGCCGCGCGCTCTTCGTTGCAAGCCAACCAGTATTCCATATCGATCAGCTTGGTCAGCCAGGTCTCGTTGCGATTGCTCGCTACCAACTGCCCCATGGCCGCGCCGACGTCGGGGTCCTGCATCTTCGATACAAGCTTCGTGACCACGTCGACGGCAAGGATCGTATCCGAGTCGACGTTCAGGACCAGATCGCCGGAAGAGCTGCGTATCGCAGCAATCTGCGCCTTGCGCTTTCCGACGTTCTTGGCCATCAAGATGATGCGAAACCTCGGATCGCTCGCATAGATTTTGTGTACGGGTCCCAACAGATCGCGATTTGCGGATCCATCGTCGACCACAATGACTCTCAGTTTTCCGGCGTAGTCTTGACTTGCAATCGACGCGAGGCATTCGGAGAGTGTGTTTGGGTCCTCATTGAAACAGGGCACGATTACATCCACGCTGGGCAGAACCACCCCGGCTTGCTCGAGATCGTTCTGCAGCGATGAGGGATTGGTCGGCTGAGCGTAAAGCGCCTGCGCGCTCTTGTAGATGGTCGAGAGCAGCGCATAAGACGAAACGGCGACAGCGCTGGTTGTAGCGAGCAGATCCATGGGGTGCCAGTTTTGTTCAGTGAAGTTGAGGAAGCGGATGGATTTCGAACCCGCGCAGTTGCAGTGCCGGAATCAGATATGCCAGCGCCCTCACCGTCTGTTCACGCGAGGTACTGTCGATGCACGACGCCTCCTCGCCGGGCGGATATCCGTCGTGCAGGAGCACAATTGCTCCCGGGCGAACAGCCGCCAGCACTGACTTCACGATGCTATCAACCCCAGGACGCGACCAATCTCTCGGATCGACCGACCAGTGCACAGCAGCGAGGCCAGCCTTGGCCGACGTAGCAAGCACGTCTTCGGTCCATATGCCGTAGGGTGCCCGCATGTGCCGGGGCAACGCTTGTGGGCATGCCAATCGGATTGCCCTGCTCGCCGTTAGCACCTCATCATGTATCTCCGCTGCTTCGCATCTGGACAGATCGGGATGCGTCATCGTGTGGTTCGCAACCTCGTGCCCCTCGGCGATCATTCGTCGAATGAGTTCAGGTTGGTCGGCCGCGTACGTGCCGATAACGAAGAAAGTCGCGGGGACCCGATGTTGCGTCAGGACATCGAGGACGAGCGGCGTGCAAAATGGATTGGGCCCATCATCGAAGGTCAAGTAGACCGAACGACTTCCGCTAACGTCGCCGTAGTTGCACCGCACCGCAGATAGGGGGATGAGTTCATTCACAGCTCGGGCCCGTTCCGATCGATAATTGTTCCCGCCGGCCACTCGCCCATTGAGCGTCCAACTGGGAACACCACCACGAGCACGTCTTCGATGCGGATCGGCGACAAATTGGGGTAGACATCTGCCTGGGTGGAGCGGACGCGAATGCCTGGCATGAGGGTTGCCAACCCTCGCCTTCCGACCAGTCTGGTCAGATGCTTCTCAAGTGCGGGCCGGACCGTACCAAAGCCGAACGGCACCCCAAGCTCCTGCAGCGCAGGATACATCACGCGCATTGAGTGGCTAATTCCAAGCCCCTCAAGATCTGGACGGACGGCATACAATCCCAGTTCGGCCACGAGAAGATCAACGCCGCCAATCTTGATGAAGCGGCGCAGTAAGCCAATATGAGCAGCGACGCCGTGCGCGTCGTAACCGATTACGCGCATTTCAGGTCTTGCGCCGGCCCAACTTCGAATACCCTCGAATGGCTGTGCATTGAATGCACCAGTCGGCCCATAGCTCTTACGAAAGAAATCGGCGAGCTCGGCATGATCGGCGAGCTGCAGCTCGCTTTCCCAGCGAAGGCTCCACTGGACCTGAGTGCGCGCGGAAGGCTCTTCCGCAGACGGCGACACGGCAATATTCATGGCGGACTTCCCTGCGCCAGTAGGGATGAGAGCGGATATAGTCACGTAAGACACTCGCTATTCGCCGAACCGCTGATCAATCTGGAATGTGTTGGCATGCGGCATCCGCGCTCGACTATTCTCGCCAGGTCGCCCGAGAGTTGACTGAATCGGAGTGGCGCCATCGTTGGCGGCGAGACGATGGCGCAGCTCGCACGTGTCGTTCCAGCAATGCCATGGTCGACATATGCCCGGACATCCCAATGAGGCGATCGGGTTGTGCAGACTCCATCTGCATCCTGGGAGAGCTCCGTCGCGCCCAAGATCGCGATCGGCATTACCCTCTCTGAGGGCTGCCCATCGGTGTGTGAAAGCTCATCGAGGACACACGCGGCGGGCACTAGATCAACTTCGGTCTTATGCATCTTCGACTCGCCTTGTATTGCGATGGACAGGCGCGCCATTTGGCCAGTCGCCGGAAGTATTCGGCATCTGCGATCTGCGCACGCTGCTTGGTCGCGACACTAAGGTGAGGCTGAGCACGCCCTCAAGTGTACGCGGGTAAACCGCCGATATGGAAAGGGATGGAACGCGCATACGAAGGTTTATCGAGGCCTGCCTAGCGTCGCATCGCGTGAGAGTCGCACCTATAACAGGCGCAACGCGCGTGCGGCAGAGATAGCCACTTCGCACACGGATTCGGCAGATCCTCGCACGTCCAGGATTTCTTCTCGGAGCCCGCGTACGACCAATAGCCATCGTGGCATACCTAATTCATTTTCCAAACTGATGTTTGCTATCCAACAATCCGCAGTTTGGTAAAATCGATTGTTTCGATAGAACACATCCACACGATGGATAGACTCACGACATGCGGTTCAAGGGACTTGATCTAAACCTTCTCGTTGCGCTCGATGCTCTAATGACGGAGCGCAACCTCACAGCGGCGGCGCGCCAAATTAACCTGAGCCAGCCCGCCATGAGCGCTGCGATCGCGCGGCTGCGCAGCTACTTTCGCGATGAATTGTTTACGATGAGAGGTCGCGAGCTCGTCCCGACACCCGGCGCGGAGGCGCTTGCGGGTCCGGTTCGCGAGGCCCTGCTGCACATCCAACTCTCGATCATTTCTCGGGATGCGTTCGACCCGACCCTGTCGAGCCGACGCTTCAGGGTCATTCTCTCCGATTTCATGACAATCGTGTTTTTTCGGAGAATTGTTGATCGTATCGCACAGGAGGCGCCTGCGGTGCGCTTCGAATTGCTGCCATTTTCCGATGAACCCGGTGAGCTGCTTCGCCGCGGCGAAGTGGATTTTCTCATTTTGCCGGAATTGTTCATGTCGAGCGCGCATCCTAAGGCGACGCTATTCGATGAGACCCTCGTATGCGTGGGATGCCGCACGAACAAGCAGCTATTGCGACCACTTACATTCGAGAAATACAATTCAATGGGGCACGTCACCGCCAAGTTCGGACGGGCGCTGAGGCCCAACCTCGAGGAGTGGTTCTTGCTCGAGCACGGCTTGAAAAGGCGCATCGAGGTCGTTGTGCAGGGCTTTAGCCTGATTCCGCCCATATTGTTCGACACGGGCCGCATAGGAACAATGCCCTTACGTCTAGCCAGACACTTCGAAAAGTGGATGCCCCTGCGGATCGTCGAGCCACCACTCCCACTGCCCACTTTTACCGAGGCCGTGCAGTGGCCTGCGTTCCACAATACCGATCCGGCGAGCATTTGGATGCGGCGGATATTGTTGGAGGAGGCGTCCAACATGGGATCTGCAGATCGGAAACTACCAACGCGCAGGCGCTGCTAGGTCCACCACAAGCTGCTCCGGCAGATGCAAATATCCCACTCATCATTCGACGTGTCTGCCTTGTCATTTTAGCTTCCCGGACGGCCATGCTGCAAAACGCACGCGCGAGCCGGCCCGGGATTGTGAACGATTGCCGGCCCGTGCGCCTAACGATCCCGCAAACCGTGTAGTGCGCCTGTACTGCACGCGAGGTCCGACGCCATCGCGGAAGGACGCGAGCTTTCGAGTACGATGGTATTTGGCGAAGCGAATTAAATCGCTTGAACCTGACACTGCGTCAGGTTGTAATTTGCCTCCTGACCAATGCTGCGCAGGCGGACGTCAACGGGTCACATCGCGTGAACTCCTGGCTATGGCAGGATAGGCACTAAGGCTGGTTTGCCAATGGCGGCTCGACTAAGTCGAGTTGCGAGAGTGCCGGGAATCGACGAGATCGATCAGGTTGGCGCTCCCGACGGCTCGAGCCGCAGGTCGTCGTCCCCGAGCGCACTGCGTGCCATTCTGCGATGCTCCGCGAGCTTCTTCGCAATCGCACGAGAGGAACTGAGTTGATTCGCGCGAGCCAATGACACCGCTTCAGATGCAGCCGTTGTCGCTCATGGTATGCACTGTAAAAGACGAGCGCGTCGGATAATGAGATATGCGTTTCAACGGCCTTGATCTGAATCTTCTCGTCGCCCTTGACGCCCTAATGACTGAGCGCAGCCTTACCGCAGCTGCACGCAAGATTAACCTCAGTCAGCCGGCCATGAGCGCAGCCGTTGCCCGGCTGCGTTCCTATTTCCTGTCTCTTATACACAT
>NZ_JADFUD010000127.1:0-6824 GCF_054820065.1 Bradyrhizobium sp. UFLA06-06 | reverse complement strand
CGGCATTGGTACGGGATGATGAAGTCTGCCACGAGCCCTGAGGAATTCTGGAGCTGCGCCGTCCTATTCGCGAAGATCGTCGACGGTCGCTTCGATTTGTGGCACGCGGAGTGCGGATCGCCGGGTGAAGTCTTCGCGCGCTTCATGACCACCATCGATGATAGCGTCAATTCACGCATCAAGAAGTGGCAGTCCGAGCGGCAATCCAAGCTCTTTGGCGGAGACATTCCCGATCCGATCTTCACGTTCGGGCAAAGCGGGTCCTAGTTGCCGGGAGCCTTCGCGCCACGGCACTATCCCTTCTCATCAATCGCTTCGGAAGGGCTGTCGAATGGCAAGCGGATGTGTCGCCGATGTTCGTACAGCGGGATCATACAAAGTTGGAAGATCAGCCAGCACGCATACAGCGAGTCGTCCGAGTATGGCTCTCCGTCGTGTAGCAGTCCATGGGCTATCGAGTGACGGATATAGGGCCCCGGCTTCTTGAGGAAGACGTTCTCGATGTCGGTCGTGATGGGGCTGCCGAAGATCGAATCCAGCTCCGGTCGCATCTGCTCGAACAGTGCGGATATCGTTCGGTCCTCCTGAATCTTCGTGGCATCGTCCAATTTTGTGACGTCGTGGCTGTGCGCTCTGAGTACGTGCCGAAGCGAAGCTTCCAGCAAAGGCGTCAGGATGTAGAGAGCGCTAATGAAGTCGCCGCGGAAGAAGCATGTAAAACCGTGGCTGTAGGTCATGACGAGCCCCCGCGGTACGAAGGGGCTGAATTCCAATAGCGCTGCGAAGATCTCCTCGGACAAGTAGTGGTTCGAAACGATGGATTGCCTAGCTACTTCGATCTCGGCAGAAGCCGTAATATGGCGGCGTAGCCCCTCATCGCGCGCGATTTGTTGACGCAGCGTCGAGTCATCCTGCGTTTCGCCAAAGTTGCCCCCTTCGCTGCGATAGATGACCTTGCCATCGCGGTCGTGGTGACTGCCGCCAAATAGGGACGAGAACGGATGCTCTCGGATGGCCTTCTCCGCCTCGGCTATAAGTTGATCCGGATCCGGAGAATGACTGAGGCCCGCGAACGTGAAGAGTTTGTCGAGCAAAGTAGGTTTTTGCATCCTCTTCTCGACCTCTTTGGCGATATCTTCGAGGTCCATCGGAATTGCAAAAGGCGACATTTCGTCGGCGATGCCCGCCTGAATATCCACCAGGAGATGCCGCAACTCCTTCCGGCGATCCTTGCTGCCTGGCAAGCCGTGCAGCTCTTGGATGGCTTCCGTAAGCGTATGAGCAGCCAACATGGCCGAAGGCTGGCGCTTGGCCATCGCGACCAGCAGCTCGCCTGCCGTTGACCGGCAACGGTTCGCGTCGTCGTCGTGTTTGGCCTTATGGTAAGCTCGGGCGGAAAGGCGCCAAAGCTCCACTAAGGTGTGGTCGTCAGCGCCGGCGGGGAGGCCGGCGATCAAGTTTTCGACCTCCTTGCCGACTTCGGCTGCATCCGAGATCCCGAAGTGAAGGTCGAGACGCCCGAACATCAGGGTGGGACTAGTCAGTCGCTTCGCGATCGCTCGCTTCCGCAACGCCACGACGAGCTTCTGCGCGTCCGAAGGGCCATTCTTGTCCATTTTGGTGGCGCGACCGATGAAAAGGGCCCGCTTGAGCAGATCGCGCGCCTCGTGCCGTAGGGCGCCGGTCTCGTTCTCGTCGAAACGCAATTTGAGGATGCCGGCATCGACCTTGGAGACAACTTCGACGTAGGCGGTCGCGGCACATACTCCGATCCGTCGTCGTTTAAGATCGAGCAGCCAGCACAGGTCCGCGAGCCGGGCTCGCAACACAGGGTGCTGTGCCCGCTCGGCCATCGCGGCCAGGGAATCAATCGCGCCACGAAAATCGGCCGGTGTCGCCGAGCGCCGACCGTCTGCCCAGACGATCATTGCAGCGAAAGGGTCGTTTGGCTCGTTGGCCTTGAAATGCATTCCCATGGCCCCAGCGAGCATGGAGTAAACACGGAACGTTGGGGTCTCGGGTTCGGGCTGCGTGTCGGGGAGAGCGCGTCGGTATAGGTCTCCCAGCTCGGCCGCATCGGCGCTGTCCAATGACCGAACCAGCTCTTCGAAGTCGACCTGCGTGACGTCATTCAAGGTCGCCCTGGCCCACGGAGGGGGCGGTGGCGCGGTGTTCTCGGGGCTATCGTCGATCGTAGGGCTCTCGTCGCTCAAGTCGTCTCCTGGACGTTTATGCAATGAGGGTTTGCCGCTCCGTGCAATTGCGCCCGGCGGCAGCACTAAAGGTTGTTCCCCATATGCTCACTCGTCGAGCGATTTCAATGTGGCGGGAGCTTTGTCACGGATGCCTTCCCGACTATTTTGCCTTGGGGCGCCGCGGTGTCGAATTCCGGACTTCATCGGCCGCGCGAGAAAGGACAAACGCACGCTGCAGAAAGTTTTCTATGATGTCGACGATGTGTCCGAGTCGCTCGGCAGTGGGTGTGTATCCTCGGTGAGCAGACGCGTTGCCTGCGTCTGCAACGGCCTCGAGAGTTGTCTTTTCGCGAGGGCTGATGAATCCGCGATCGACCAAGCCGGATAGCTTGCCCTCGAAGCCGCCTTTAGGATCCTGCTCCAGCAGCAGATGGCCGGCCCTGTCCAATAGCGTACGTGCGCCGACGGACGCTAAGACCTCATCCCGGCATTCAGCGGCAGATAGAGTTCATCCATAACGTTTCTCAGCACTTCATCGCTGATCATGTCCGACCAGGCGGGCTTCGGACGAAGGGATGGCGCACCGCGGGTGGGTGACCCAGATCCCGTCGACCATGTCGAAATGCTCGACGTTTCGCGGGCGCGCCTGCGAGACGATCACGGCGATATCGGCGCCGCTGAGCGACCGAAGGCGCCGGCCTGCCCGATATGATCCGTAGGCAAGCGACCATGATACAGAGAAAGGCCGACTTGCACGTGAAGGAGCTGCAGTTCGAGCGGCGGCAAAAGCTTTCGGATCTGGCGACAACCCTGGAAGAGCAGCAAGGCGCCCGACATCGCCATGAGCGGAATGGCAGATCTTCTCAAATTTCAAAATCCGTTGCCGGAACGCTTCGACGCCTACCTTTCGACTACCGTGCGAAGCTTGCCGCAGCTTCGCGAGATCGGTAGCCCTCATCGTAGGCACTCCTGCTACCCAAGATTCTAAGATCGCATGCTGCAAGACGCGAGGGAGCAAGGCCCCGTTGCAAAGATCACGTTGCTCATCATCACAACCATGCCTATGCGGCTTTTGTCCACAACATGCCATCGCACCATACGTGGTCAACTCGTCCCCATTCACAAGCTCCCGCAGCATCCGGAAAGAACCCACGTCCATTGAGATTGGCACTCGTATTGCAAAGCAGCGGGATGCCGGTAAGTTCTTCGTAGACCACGAGGAGTTCGGCGATCTTGTGTTCAGAGGTTCTAGAAACAGTCTGCAATCGCGCAGATCCATCAAGATGTACAACAGCTGGTACTCTATCGAGCCATTCCGCTCGCGTCTGATGATCGAACAGCATGTAAGGATCCGGGGTTCCGGGGAAGAAGATTTCTGGCGCACGATCTTCAATGCATATGGGCGCCACTGGCCGAAAGCATTCACGACGTTTGATCTGATTGAGATGATCCTTCATCCCCGCTGATGTGGCAGCCGCTAGGATGCTTCGTCCGCCTAATGCTCGCGGTCCGAGCTCAGCGCTGCCGGCGAGAAAGACGACGGGCTTGTTACTCGCAAGGATCTTAGCAAGCTCGCGCATATTGCACGGTGCGGCTTCCCATCCTGGTGGCGCCTCGTTCCGCAGAAGTCGCGGACCACCGTAGACCGACCATTCGAGTGGCACGAAGCCCTTCCGCTCTGCTAATGCGGCACAAGCCGCACCTATAGCCGCGCCGCTGTCATTCGGAAAGGGGGGCACCCAAACAGCATCGAACAGTCCGGCGGACCGCATTGCGCTATTCCACTTTATGTTAAGACCACAGCCGCCCGCTATGCACAGATTGTGTCGCCCTGGGAGCCGTGAATGACGTTGTACAGCAGCTGCCAATCGCTCAACCAGGAGATGCTCGAGAAAAGAGTGAAATGATGCGAGTATATCTTCATCTCGCTTGTGATCCAATCGCGAGGCGCTGGCTGCAAAGAAAGCGTGCATGGCAGGAAACCAATCCCCGCTCTCGATCTCCGTACGGTAGCCACGAGCACGCTGCGTGTCGCCGGCAAAGCATTCCTCGTAGAGCTCCCGAAAGACACTCACGATCGCATCATCGACACAACCCAGCGCGATATAGGCCATTAGCTTGCCAGCGACACCTAAATCCCAGGGTTTGCGGTCCAGATCTTTGTAAGGCCCAAAGTGATCGCCGGCCACAGCATAGGCATGACCAACAATTGGAAACAGACATTCAACGAATCGGGCGCCCTGACGTTCAACGTGGTAGAGACGTGGAAGGATGGAGCCGTCCCACACAAGACAGAAAGCCGATTGTCCGGACTGAGCAAACGGGCTTGTGCAGTACGCGGAAGCCACATGGCCCGAGACGTGTGAATAACTTTTATAGGGAAATGCTCTGCCTTCTAGAATCAAGCCAGAGCCGTTGTACGAAGTGAGAAGCCCTTCCGCATGGGGCTCTACGTACGGTCCCCATTTGAGAGTGACAGAGTCAGTACCACTGAGCACTTGGGATTGACCGTCCCCCCCGCCGTCGATCACAAACTGATCAACATCGCACGAATCCAGTCCGTGCTCGGCCAAGGCGGCGACGACATCGTCAAGGTTTTCGATGGCTTGATAGCGGAGATTGTTGTCCCGCTTCTCTTGCTCAACACAAAAAGCCAGTCTTCCGTTCTCGATGAGCGCGATCGCTCCATCATGCCTCAATTTGATGCCGCAGATGCGCATAGCTTCTCCATGTCTAACGTCGGACATCTAGTGTCCGCCGTATCACGATGCAGAAAGCGGGCCAACCAGCGGCAGTGCTTGACGTTTTAGATCCGGAATGTCGTTCCGCCAGCAGTTTAAGCTGCATACTCGGCGTGTGTTCGATCTGGTGCAACTGTATGCGCGCCATGTGCGCACCGGATCATTGGTACCCGGCGGTCGGCGCGTTCCCGTGTCACATTGAGCGGCGTGAAATGGTATTGAAAGCAAGCGCGCGAAAATGGCGTCGAGGCGTCAGCGGATTGTTGCAGGCGCGGCTTCATTGACGGTTCATATATTGTCCGCCGCCTAATTGTTCCGGTTGGGACACGATCCGATCGTTTGTGCATCGTGAAAGCTCCGCAAGGATTCGAATCCACGAACGAATTCCCTTTTGAAAAGTGTAGAGATCGTACTTTTCGTTTGGGCTGTGGTGACGATTATCAGCTCGCGCGAAACCGATGGGTAGGGACTGCAGCCCTAGCCGGCGCTTAACAGTGTTCACGATGGGGATCGACCCTCCGCTTCCTATCAGCACCGAATCGCAACCCCACTCCTGTTTCAGAGCGGCGCGCGCGCAGTCCAGATACGGGCTCCTTGGCTGGATAAAAGATGCGGGGTGGCCTGTGAGCCCGGCAAACTGCACTTTGCAGTCGCGCGGTGTTCGAGCGCGAATGTGATTGCGAAACGTCGATCGTATCCTTTCGGGATCTTGACCATCTACCAACCTGAAAGAGACCTTGGCGACGGCACTGGACGGAATGATCGTTTTCAGGCCAACTCCGCAATGCCCGCCTGCTATTCCATTGATTTCGCACGAAGGGCGAGTCCAGAGTTGCTCCATTACCGAGTAAGAAACGTCCCCAGCCGACTGAGAGAGGCCAACAGCTCCAAGGAATTGCTCGGTGTCGAAATTCAGCTTCAGCAACTCGTCTCTGACAGTGCTGTCCAACTCCGATATGTTGTCGTAGAAGCCCTCAATCGCGACTTCTCCGTTCCTGCCTCTCAGGCTGGCGATGAGTTCAGCGAGAACCTGGATTGGATTGCGTGCAGCATTCCCATAAGCACCCGAATGCAGGTCCCGGTCGGCGCACGTTACTCGGACCTCCTCTTCTAATAGGCCGCGAAACATAACGGTAATCGCGGGTACCGCGTCGTTCCACAATGAGGTGTCGCAAAGCAACATGACATCAGCAAGCAATTCATGTTCGAATTCGTCCAAGAATGCCTCCATGCTTGGACTGCCGCTTTCTTCCTCTCCCTCGAACAACATAGATACGCCAACTGGCAGACTTCCTGTTGTCGCGTTCCAGGCACGGCACGCCTCAATGAAAGTCAAGAGCTGGCCTTTGTCGTCAGATGCGCCTCGGGCAACAATGTGGGTCTCCCCGTTAGGCTGGACCCTAAGCGTCGGCTCGAAGGGTTGAGACTCCCATTCCTGCAGAGGCTCTACGGGTTGGACATCGTAATGGCCATAGAATAGGACGTGTGGACCGGTGGCTTGCTTGCTGTGTCCGACCACTACAGGGTTTCCAATCGTAGCTCTGACGGATGCATCGAAGCCAATGTCAGATAGCTCATGGGCGAGCCAGGAAGCGGCCTCGCGGCATTGCCGTGCATAATGCGGTTCGCACGAGATGGACGGAATTCGCAGCAGTTGGAAGAGCCGGTCAAGGCTAGCATTCAGGTTCGTGTCCGCATGCTGCAGGGCCCTTTCAATGGTTTGCTTGGGCATGTGATGGCTATCTTCACAGGATATTTTCGAAGACATGCCTCTTTGTCCTTTCTTCGGAAGCCGTTGTTTGAATGGTCTGGCTCGCCTCCGACAGTAATTTCTCCAGCAAATAAGCAATGTGCGCTCTATTAGCTCCTCGGTGGACGATCTTTACAT
>NZ_JADFUD010000126.1:0-6962 GCF_054820065.1 Bradyrhizobium sp. UFLA06-06 | reverse complement strand
ATGTGTATAAGAGACAGGCTCTGTCCAGCGGATCAGCGAAGCGTAATCCGCCATTCCGCGTGCGGATCGGCTCCAACCTCCCCTTGAAAAGGGGAGGTCGCTTTGCTCGCCAGAGCAAAGCGGGTGGGGATCTGCTCTCTCGGCTTGCAGCATCGCCTGTGGCTGACCCCCATCCCGACCTTCCCCCTTTCAGGGGGAAGGCGTAGCCCGGATTACGCTGCGCTCCATCCGGGCTACGGGGATGACTTCACCTCGCCCGCCGTAAGCAGCACGAACGAACGCCCCGCCGCCTTGTACGTGCCGTCGAACGCAAACTGCGCGCCCGGCGGCTCTTCCGGCGCATTGGTATCCAGCAGCAGCGACCAGCGCGGGCCGGCTGACGTCGGCGGCAGCTTGAAGTCGACCTCGCCGTCATAGCTGTTGAGGATGACAAGCACGGTGTCGTCCTCGCCCTCGCGCGCGATCGCGGTCTTGCGCGCGCGGCCGTCGAGCACGACGCCGAAACATTTGATCCAGCCGGTGGTCCAGTCGGCCTGCGTCATCTCCACGCCTGCCGTGTTGATCCAGACCACGTCGCGGATCTCGAGCTGCGGATCGCGATCGCCGGAGAGGAAGCGGCTGCGGCGCAGGATCGGATAGTCGCGCCGCAGCTTGATCATCCGCTTGGTGAAAGCGAGCAGCTTCCCGGCGTCGTCGGAAAAATTCCAGTCGAACCACGAAATGTCGTTGTCCTGGCAGTACGCATTGTTGTTGCCGCGCTGGGTACGGCCGAACTCGTCGCCGCCGAGCAGCATCGGCGTGCCCTGCGAGGCCAGCAGCGTCGTCAGCATGTTGCGCTTCTGCCGTTCGCGCAACGTGCGGATATCCGGATTGTCGGTCGGGCCCTCGGCGCCGCAATTCCAGGAGTGGTTGTCCGACGAGCCGTCATTGTTGTTCTCGCCGTTGGCCTCGTTGTGCTTGTTGTTGTAGCTCGCCCAGTCGTTCAGGGTGAACCCGTCATGGGCGGTGATGAAGTTGACGCTGGCCCAGGTGCGGCGGCCCTCGCGGTTGAACACGTCGTGCGAGCCGAGCAGCCGCGGCGCCAGCGCGCCGGGCGCCGCCTCGCCGCGCCAGAAATCGCGCACGACGTTGCGATACTTGTCGTTCCATTCCGCCCAGCCTGGCGGGAAGCCACCGACCTGGTAGCCGCCGGGACCGCAGTCCCAAGGCTCGGCGATCAGCTTGACGGTCGCGAGCAGCGGGTCCTGGTTCATCGCCTTCAGGAAGCCGGACTGCTCGTCGAAGCCGTAGACCTCGCGCGCCAGGATGGTGCCGAGATCGAAGCGGAAGCCGTCGACGTGCATGTGGCCGGCCCAGTAACGCAGGCTGTCCATCACCATCTGGATCACCCGCGGATGCGACAGGTTCACCGTGTTGCCGGTGCCGGTGTCGTTGATGTAGTAGCGCCGCTTGTCCGGCAGCAGCCGGTAATAGCTCGCATTGTCGATGCCCTTGAACGACAGCGTCGGGCCGCGCTCATTGCCTTCGGCTGTATGGTTGTAGACGACGTCGAGGATCACCTCGAGGCCGGCGCCATGCAGCCGCGACACCATCTCCTTGAATTCGCGCAGGCTGTTCGGCACGTCGGCGGCGTAGCGCGGATCCGGCGCGAAGAAGCCGATGGTGTTGTAGCCCCAGTAATTGGTGAGGCGCTTGTCGAGGAGGTTGCTGTCGTTGATGAAGGAATGCACCGGCAGCAGCTCGACCGAGGTGATGCCGAGCGCCTTGAGATGATCGATCGCGGCGTTCGAGCCGAAGCCGGCATAGGTGCCGCGCAAATGTTCGTCGACGCCCGGGTGCTGTTTGGTAAACCCCTTGACGTGGGTCTCGTAGACCACGGTCTCGTCCCAATGCACGTCCTGCCGCTGCGCTTCCTGGACCCAGTCGAAATTGGGATCGACCACCACGCATTTCGGCATGAACGGCGCGCTGTCGCGCTCGTCGAAGGTGAGGTCGTCGCCGCTCTCCATCTTGTAGCCGAACGCCGCCGGATTCCAGGTCAGGCTGCCGGCATGGGCGCAGGCGTAGGGATCGAGCAGCAGCTTGTTCGGATTGAAGCGGTGGCCGCCGTCCGGCTGGTAGGGACCGTAAATGCGATAGCCGTAGAACGTCCCCGGCTGCACGCCGTTGATGAAGCCGTGAAACACCTGGTCGGTATATTCGGGCAGCTCGAAGCGGTGGGTCTCGCGCTCGCCGTCGAACAGGCAGACCTCGACCTTGGTGGCGTTGGCGGAAAACACCGCGAAGTTGGTGCCGTGGCCGCTCCAGTGGGCGCCCAGCGGATAGGGCAGCCCCTCCTCAATGACGTAATCGGACATCGGTCCCCCAGCCATGAGATCAACCTGCAACAAACGCCGCCGCGCGGAAAACGTTGCATGGGCTAGTTTAGCGTCAGTTGCGCTTGGTTCGTATGACGCGGACGGAACGAGATGCAAGGCTCGGCAAGAGATGTCGCGAGAATGCGGACGTATGACTCTCCGCCACAATCTCGATGTCGTCCCGGGCAAGCGCAGCGCGACCCGGGACCCATAACCACGAAAGCAAATTGGCTTGCAAAGCTGGAGCCACGGTGTGCTTCGACAACGCAACCCCGTGGTTATGGGTCCCGGCCCCCGTGCGCAATTGCGCACTAGGCCGGGACAACAGCGGAGGGCTTGTCGAGTCCAATGCTAAATCAACCGCATGCCCTTGAAGCTGGTATGCCCGTTCTTGCCGACGATGATGTGGTCGTGCACGGCGATCCCGAGCGGCTTGGCGATGTCGATGATGGCCTTCGTCATCTGGATGTCGGCCTGCGACGGCGTCGGGTCGCCGGACGGATGATTGTGCACCAGGATCAGTGCGGTGGCGGACAATTCCAGCGCGCGCTTGATCACCTCGCGCGGATAGACCGGGGTGTGATCGACGGTGCCGGTCTGCTGCACCTCGTCGGCGATCAGCTGGTTGCGCTTGTCGAGGAACAGGAGGCGGAACTGCTCCTTGTCGGCGAACGCCATGCCGGTGCGGCAATAGTCGATGACGTCGTCCCAGGATGACAGCGCGATGTTGCGCCTGATCTCGCCCTTGGCGATCCGGCCGGCGGCGGCGGCGAGCAGCTTGATCTGGTTGATCGAGGCATCCTTGACGCCCTCGACCTCGCGCAGCCGCGCCACCGGCGCGTGCACCACCTCGGCGAAGGAGCCGAACTTCTTCAACAGCGCCTTGGCCAACGGCTTGGTGTCGCGGCGCGGAATCGCGGCGAACAGCGCCATTTCCAATAGCTCGTAGTCGGTCAGCGCGTCGGGCCCGGCCGCATAGAAGCGCTCGCGCAGCCGTTCGCGATGGCCGTGATAATGCGGCGTCTCGCCGGCTTCGTCGTCGCTGGTATCGGGCTTGGCGGGCATCGGCCACAACCATGCCGTGCCTGCCGCATTTTGCAAGGGCCGATGCCGGGGGGGCGATGCCGCTCCGGTTTGCCACGACGCGACCGGCGAATTACCGTCGGCTGCAACGGTTCGAGAGCAAAGAGGGGGAGGGCGGCGTGACATCATTCAAGGTGATCCGCTCGCGCGCCGAGAAGCGCAAGGGCGGGCCGAAGGCGCTGGAGAAGCTGTTGCGGCCGCCGGCGGGCGCCAAGGCGCTGGCCAAGCTTGGCGACGACCGCGTGCTGGCCGAGATGACCAGGCGCGTGTTCTGCGCGGGCTTTGCCTGGAGCGTGATCGACGCCAAATGGCCGGGCTTCGAGGAGGCGTTCCTCGGCTTTCAGCCCGCCAAGCTCGCCTTCAAGCCCGACGAATTCTGGGAGAAGCTTGTCAGCGACGCCAGGATCGTGCGCAACGGCGCCAAGATCATGTCGGTGCGCGACAACGGCCGCTTCGTGCAGGAGATCGCGCGCGAGCATGGCAGCTTCGGCAAATTCCTTAGCGCCTGGCCGTCATCGGATGAGGTCGGACTGCTCGAGCTATTGGCCAAGCGCGGCAGCCGGCTCGGCGGCAACACCGGACAGATGCTGCTGCGCTTCCTCGGTTGGGACGGTTTCGTCACGTCGCGCGACGTCGTCGCCTGCCTGCGCGATGCCGGCCTCGATATCGCCGAGGAGGTCAAGTCGAAGCGCGATCTCGCCAGGGTGCAGGCGCAGTTCAACGCCTGGGCGGAGGAGACCGGACTGTCCTATCTGCATCTGTCGCGGATCTGTGCGATGTCGATCGGAGAGAACCATACGCCCGAGGAGATCGTCGAGCGCACGCGGAGCGACTACTGAACTTGCCGAGGATGACTGGACCTGGATCCGATTACACCTGAACCCGATTACACCTGAACCCACGGCTTCTCGCCATGGCGTTCGGACAGCGTGAAGATCTCGACGCCGTCGGCGGTGACGCCGACCGAGTGCTCGAATTGCGCCGACAGCGAACGGTCGCGGGTCACCGCGGTCCAGCCGTCGGACAGGATCTTCACATGCGGCTTGCCGAGATTGATCATCGGCTCGATGGTGAAGAACATGCCGGGCTTCAAGGGCGCGCCCTCGCCGGGGCGGCCGATATGGATGATGTTCGGCTCGTCGTGGAACAGGCGGCCGAGGCCGTGGCCGCAGAAGTCGCGCACCACGCTCATGCCCTGCGGTTCGACATAGCTCTGGATGGCATGGCCGATATCGCCGGTGGTGGCGCCGGGCTTCACCGCGGCGATGCCGCGCATCATCGCCTCATAGGTCACCTCGATGAGCCGCTCGGCCTTCCGCGCGATGGCGCCGATCGCATACATGCGGCTGGAATCACCGTACCAGCCGTCGACGATGAAGGTGACGTCGACATTGACGATGTCGCCTTCCTTCAGCGGCCGGTCGCCCGGCATGCCGTGGCAGACCACGTGGTTGATCGAGGTGCAGGTCGAGTAGCGATAGCCGCGATACATCAGCGTCGCCGGATAGGCGCCGTGGTCGAAGGCGAACTTGCGGACGAACTCGTCGATGACCGAAGTCGGGATGCCCGGCTTGACGATATCGGTGAGCGCGTCGAGGCATTTCGACACCAGGGCGCCCGCCTTGCGCATGCCGGCAAAGCCGCTCGGTCCGTGCAGCTTGATCTGGCCGGTCTTGCGAAGCGAGGTGTCGGTGGCGTCGATATAGCTCATGGGCGGGCTGTTTCTGCGGGCAAGGGGCTGATTTCAGGCCCTAATTTAATGATCGGCGCGCCCGGCGCAAGCCAAGCTTGGGCATGGGGACATGTCCAAACGGCTTGATTTCCGGGCACAATTCGGAACAGCGGCCACCGCTCCTGCAAAAAGATTGTGCTCGAGGGTCAGTTCGAGACCTCGACCACGCTCTCGACCGGCAGCGCGCCGCCGCGGATGCGGAGTTCCCGCACCGGGTAGGGCACCCGGATGCCCTGCTGCTTGAAGGCGTCCCACAGCGCCAGCATGACGTCGCTCTTCACATTGTCCATGCCATCGGGGTCGGCAATCCAGAAGGTCAGCGAGAACTTCATGCCGAGCTCGGCGAATTCGGTGAGGATGCAGTTCGGCGGCTTGCCCTTGAGCGCGCGGGCATGGGCCGCGGCGGTATCGATCGCGAGCTTGCAGACCAGCCTTGGATCGGCGTCGTAGTTGACGGCGAAAGCGATCTTCACCAGCGTATTCTTGTCGGTGTAGGTCCAGTTGGTGACCTTCTGCGTCACGAGGTCCTCGTTCGGGATCAGGAACTCGCGGCCGTCGCCGGCGGCGACCGAGATGTAGCGGGTTTTCATCGCGCTGATGCGGCCCTGGCTGTCGCCGATGGTGACGAGGTCGCCCGGCTTCACCGACTTGTCGACCAGCAGAATGATACCCGAGATGAAGTTGGCGACGATCTTCTGCAGGCCGAAACCGATGCCGACGCCGACGGCGCCGGACAGCACCGCCAGCGCCGACAGATTGATCCCGACCGCGCTCAAGGCAATGGCGACCGCGACCACCATCAGGCCGATGCGAATGATCTTGACCAACAACACCTGGATCGACGGGGTCAGGTCGGTCGAGCGGGTGATCTGGCCGTCGATGAAATTGCTGGCGATATTGCTCAGCCACAGCGCCACGATCAGCAGCGCGCCGGCCTTGATCAGCAGCAGCGGCGTCAGCCGCAGACCGCCCACCACGACGGCGAACGAATCCAGCGTCTCGGCGGCCCAGTCGAGCTGGCCGATGATGCTGAGCGCGGCAACCACCCAGGCTGCGATCGAGACCAGCTTGACGATGAAGGCGTTGTCGATCACCGAGGTGACGAGGCGGATCACCAGCCAGGCCAGCGCCAGCTTGGCGGAGACCGCGATCAGATAGCTGCGGCTCGGCCAGGTCGCGTGCCACATCACGATGCGCGAGATGATCATCAGGACCGCGAACACGGCGGTGGAGGCGCTCTTCACCATCACGCGGGCGAAGTGCCGAAGCGGCAGCGGCCAGCGCATCGCCAGCGACGCCATGTCGACCCGCGCATGAATGGCGGTATCGGCGGCGTAGGCGAGGCCCGCGGCGGCGAGGATGATGCCGAACTGCAGATAGAACCAGGGCGAGGCGACCTCGGCGCCAACCGAGCGCGCCGCCATTTGGATCGATTCCAGGACGTCCTTCAGGCTCATGTCCATCGGCAAATTCTCAACTTGCAGTGCGGGTCAGCCAAATGTGATTCGAATGCCCAGCGAGAATCCCACAAAGGCGCTCACGCGACCATCGATACAACACAGTGTCGAGGCGACCTAGGGCATGTTGAAGCTGGGTCGAATCGGCGCCGCGAAGATGCTGCGCTCCCTCTCCCGCTTGCGGGGGAGGGCTGGGGTGGGGGTTCTCTCCGCGAGTCGCATCGAGGAGAGAGCCCCCACCCGCATCGCATCTACGATGCGATGCGACCTCCCCCGCAAGCGAGGGCTTTGCGCAAAGGCGAATCTGCGATTCTCTAAGACCGATCTGAAGGG
>NZ_JADFUD010000125.1:0-7227 GCF_054820065.1 Bradyrhizobium sp. UFLA06-06 | reverse complement strand
CGGGCGTTTCCTCCCTTGACTTGGCCGCCGGTCCTATGGATCGGCGGCTCACTTCGGTATCGGGTCAACGCTTTCAGCATTGACGGAATCATAGATCAATCTGGAGCTCGACGACGACGGCGCTGGGGGGCCATGGTGTATCGGGATTGAAACTATTTATGCAGCATAGAGGTGTGCAATTCAGCATTCGAGAAGTATTGCCGGGCGAGTGGCGCTACAGTTTTGAAGTCGATGGCAAGACGATCAGTGGCCGAACCCGAACGAGGTTGGAGCTTCTTGCGGTTCGTCGGGTCAAGGATCGCATCAATCGTGAATTGAATCGCGGCACGGAACATGTGAGTTGATATAGAGCTGCGCTCCTGTTCCAAATGCTATTGGGGCGAAGCCGTGGGCGCGGATTCCGCCATTCCGCCACCTGCTAATCTATCAGTGCACATCCACCGATGATAACGAATTTTCATTTTAGACACGGACCGCTAGCTAACTAAGGGGGCATTGCGTGCCAACATACCTGGCATCTTACGATATAAAAGAAACTAGCCCAGATCCACATTCCACGTTTCTCAAGCAAGCCGCGGCCCACAATTGGAAACTTTGGATACTCGCCACCAACAACATCTGGTATCGCCTACCGAACACCACTCTTGAAGGCACCTTCGCGAATATCGAGGCGGCGAAAGCAGCATTGGAAGCAACTCGCGCCGCCACCGAAAGGGAGATGGGACGGACCGTAACGATGAACAAATGGATCATTGTCGACTACGGAGCATCGAGCTTTAATTCGGATCAAAGACAGAATGTGTGACTCAGCTATTGGAGCAACCGTTCCGCCTCAGGGCCATAGGGACTATCGCATAGCGCTAGCTAAGATCGGCTTGCAACCTCGAGAGACAGCTCATAAAGTAACGTGTATTGAATGGAGCCATTACCATGTCCGACGAAAAAGACGATTCGCAGCACGTCAATCAAAATTATACCCCCGAAGTCATCAAAAATTACAGACCCGCAACGCTGCCAAACCAGCAGCATCCGGGTCATGGGGTAGACGGAAATTATATTCCGACGACCGATACGATTCCTAGTTCACCACCGCCAAAGCCAAAGAAGTAATTCGATTTAGATCCGGCGACGGAGATCTACTCTCGCGATTTGATCGGCGGGAATATACGTAATCTCGTGCCCCCAACTTGCGTCGATGGGATCTGCTACTGGAACGAACCCTACGCCGCGTTTGCTTTGTTTGTCGGTAAGTTTGTCGGTGACATACATTAAGATATCGCCTTTCGCGCCCAATACGCAGGGACCATTCGGGCTCGCCTGAAATCTCGAAAGGTTGTCGCACATCAGCCAAGTCCCATCCTTCAACTGAACGACTAATTGAGTCGCCACACATCGTTCTCCATGAAGTGCCATCCAAGCGCTTGGTAGATCGTCCGAATGACTGATGCGCGTTGCTCGCAGCATGCGTTCAAAGCGAGGCCGCCCGAGCACTCTCCACGAGGCGCCAGCAGCCATCGCAAAAAGGAACGTGATGCCTGATGAGACTACCAGGGAAAGATTGAGAACCCACCGGCCAAAATAGAATGCAAAAGCCGAGACGAAAGCAAAAACTAAGATCGAAAAGGTGACGTCGGCCAGCTTGTGGTGATCTCTAATTCCAACGTTCGCAATATAGTATGCGACGTAGCCACAAGCGACCAAGAGCAACGTCGACCACGACTGATTCAGCGCTAGTTCGACGGCTTCTTTCGTCATTCGCAAAACGTAGCGCGATTAAGGCCAAGACGCAATCAGAGAGCTGACGTCAGAATGAAAGCGCCACCTTATGCGCCCTGCGCTCAGCTACTTTGCGTTTCAATCGACTCTATCTAGGCGCAGGATTCAGCCGACGCCAAGCGGTCCAGTCGATCGGGACAGGATGCGGCGGTCCGCCGATTTCGTCCTCAGGCCAGCGATCGATGATGCGCTGAGTGACGCCGTCGCGCGAAACGGTGGTGAGTTCGGCAAAACCACCGACGCCACCAAGGCCGGCCAGGATAGCGTTTGGCGAATTGACTCGTTCATGGCAGTCCACTTGATAACCTAGACCCATCTCTACAGCTTCTCTCCGCGTGCCACTGCCGCGATCATCGATCGTATGTGCTTTGCTCCCTCTCACCGAATGGCCGGCGCCCGATCGAAAATGAGTTCGTGGTGATCCACGAAGACCGGAGGGCCGCCGGATCAGGTTGGCGACTGAGCGCAGTCCGGCGTTCTGGACCTATGCCGTCAGTGGCGCTACCCGTCCCACCATATAGCGGCGGGGTGCAACTGATCTGGAGGCCGCTAGGAACTGCTTCCGTCGGGCATCGAAGCGGTTCTATGGTGATCTGAGCCTCAAGAGCATCGAGCTCTGGCATCATGCCGACCACGCAGCCTAGGGCGCGTGGATCCACCCAGGAAGACCGATGATCGTCTATTTTTCATGCCAGGGCTGCGGCACCAGTTATTCTGCGGTTCAGGAGCCGGCATCCGCTCCTTTGAAGAGCTCGGGCCTTTTTGTCTGCATGCGTTGCGGGAAGCCCGTCCATCATTGGTCAGGAGCCTATAGTTACACTGACTGGAAACGCATGGAATTCGGAGATAGCAAAGATGGCTCGGACCTCCTCTGAGTGAGACGCCGGCTGTGCGCAATTGTTAGTGGATCTGCTGGATCGAAACACCCAATCAACGATTGGTTGGTCTATCACAGGCAGGCACCTCAACGGGAACAGCAAAGCCAGCCTTTACCCGATCCATAACGACCAGCGTCTTGAAGCATTTGATGTCCGAATTCTTGTAAAAGAAGCTTCTGGTGAATTGCTCGTAGTCCTCCATGGTACGCGCGGTCACATATAGAATAAAGTCAGCATCACCGGTGACGTAGAAGCCGTTGACGACTTCAGCTGACGATTTGATGGCCTTCTTAAACCTATCAATGATATCACAACGCTCCCGCTCCATAGTCACCAGTACAAGCATCTGGATGGGTCTTCCAACGGCCTTCGGCGAAACGATCGAGATATCGGCCTCGATGATGCCTTCCGAGCGCATTCTCTTCAACCGGCGTTGACACGCGGTCGCAGAAAGCCCCGCTATTTCGCCGATCACCTCGGAAGTCAGACGGTTGTTCTTCTGCAACATTTCGAGGATGCGAGCGTCTATCCGATCGTATCGCATTGCATAATAGCTCCAACCCTGAGGCGACGCTCACCGCCAGATCCAGGCGCGGCGAAGAGAATTGTCCAACGGCATGAAGACATAGAAGATTCACTAGGTGTCGGCTCCGGTCTTCTTTACTCGCCTGACTCTTTCGTGCATCCGAGCGCCAATCACGGGAAAGCGGCAGCGGCCGCTTAAGCATGCTCGATGCCCTGAGCGCACCAAACACCTTTGTATCTTTGACGGTCATGGACGTCGGCAAAACTTCAAGCGGTTGTCCGCCGTTCACGGCCGCGTCGTATCCTGCCAATGCGCTTTCCGAAAGAACTGACGTGCGTTGCCGCGCATGATCCGGTCAATCAGGTCACGGGTGTCCTCAAGCGCGATCCAGCCTTCGGCGACCAATTGCGAGAGAGCCCGTGCGATTCCACGGCGCGCTACACACGCATGGCCATAAATGGGCTCGACAGCGACATAGTCACCGCCAAAGGTGAAGATCTTGTTGGACGGAACCGCCATCAAGAACTCCTTCAAAAAGCGAACGCCCGCCACCGGATTAATGATCCATGCCCAGCACATGTCGATCGCAGCGTTAGGATAATGTTTGGCCAGCGCGATAAACTCGTGCTCGTATGGGTAGCCGATGTGCATTAGTACGAATCGGGTTTCGGAAAAATCCTGCAGCAGACGGCAAACGTCTGCGGCATTGCTGCGAGTGCGGGCGAGTTGCATCACGCCGTAGCCAGCCAAAACGCCGGTGTGCAGTTTGACCGGCAAGCCGTACTCGCCAGCCTTGCCGACGCAATAGCGAAATAGATAGTCTTGCAACGCCTTGAGGTCCCCAGGGCCGAGGGCGTGCAATGCGCCTACTCTGTCGGCATGGTGGGGGAATAGTCTTGCGGCATGCGCCTTGGTGACGGGCTCGAAATCGAGGGCGCGCGAATAGGCAATTTGCGATTTTACAGCCACGGCTTTGCTGCCGTATGTCGTGAAATAAAAGTCGACAACCTCGAGCCATTCATCGAGCGTCGTCGGGCGCCTGCCCGTCTCGGCTTCTACCCACGCAAAGTCAGCAGCACTACACCGGCACAATTGAAGGATGCTTATGTCGTGGTCGAGCAAGTCCGGCTGCTCGGTCTCCATAAAGATGCGCTGTAGCGAATTGACGTGGCAGCCTTTGATGTTTGCGAGGCTCAAAATGCGTGCGTAAAAACCCGGCTGAACGGTTTCACGGTATTTCTCGGCGATGCGGGGCAGGCTTTCGGCGGTCAGGTCCTCTTCACCGTAAACGCCACGAAACGTATGGCGCAGCGCCTGGGCATAGCCGGTGTGGCGGATGCGTTCCCAATAGGGGGCGATCAGCCGATATTTTTCCTGGCTCGTAAGGTCCGGCCCGAGAAACGCTCGTAGGTCGGAAGCTGGCAGGCCTGCAACCGCGAGATCCTCGGCAGCATAGGATCTGAATAGATAGGCCCAGTCGTTGCATGGCAAGGTTCGTGGATGGATTGCTCCGGAAAGGCGCTGACTTTCCTCGATCAGATGTTCGTGGGTATCCACAAATGGCGTCTCCTCGACCCATTGCGCGATTTGTCGATCCGCGTCTGTCATCGACTCCCAACCAACCGCTCCGCCTCTCATTTCGCGCTCCTTTTTGGTGACGACAGTTGCTTGCGTCTGCATTCACGATCGCACCGAGCATTGGACCATTCTGTCGGTCCGGTGTTGACGTCGTACCGCCGTGACGGCTTCGCGTCGTCGCGGGCAAGCTCAGTAATTGACGACATCACTAGGGTGGGCAACGCGCTCTTTAAGCGCATCGGTCATTGGGAAATTCAGATTGATGTTTTTCGGCGGGATCGCAGCTACGAACCATTTGTCGTAGATTTTGATGAACTCGCCGGAGGCCATGAGTTTGGAGAGAACGTCGTCAACTATCCTTTTGAAGTCGGGATCGTCCTTCGAGAACATCAGACCATAGTAATAAACGGTACCGTAGTTAGCTTTTAGAAAGATGAGGTCAGCTGGTTTCGAATAATCCGCCTTCATGCCGGCCAAGAGAATGTCAGCTTCCACCCACGCCGCCACACGGCCGGTCGTAAGCAGCAGTAATGATTCCGCATGATCTTTGGCTTGCGCGATAGTAAGATTGAGGTCGTCTCCCTGCGAAATGCCTTTGGCAATGCCGAGAGCATCGGAACCCTGAGTTACGACAACGGTCTTTCCCTTCAGGTCTTTCGGTGTCTTGAGCCCGCTTGACGCCTTTGCGAGCCAAGCCGTTTGACTGGCGAAGGTTGCAACGCTGAATGACACCTGTTCCAGACGCTGCTTACTGCTGGCAGTGCCACCGCACTCGATGTCGATCGTGCCATTCTGGATAAGTGGGATCCGGTTTGACGAGTTGACGGGCGTGAGCTTCGTCTGAATGTCCGGAGTGCCAAGATCAACTTTCAGACGGTCGACGACGTGCGCGCAAAGGTCGAGCGAAAAACCAACAGGCTTCTGATCGGCGCCGAGATAGGAAAAAGGTATCGAAGCCTCGCGGTAACCAATGCTGATCACCCTTTTCGATTTGATGTTGTCAAGCGTTGGCCCCGCCTGGGCCGTGGAGATCGCTATTCCGGTGATCACAGTCGCTGAAAGCAGTGCAAACATTTTAGCCATGGAATTCCTCTGATTCATATGAGCCGCGCTTTTGCGTCTTTGGCCTTGGGCAACGCGTGCGTTGCCACGCGACCCACGCGCGATCAGGCCTCGCTAGGATTGCCCCTTCCAACAGCCGGCAGACGCCTAGTGCCCGAACCTGGAAGCAAAACATCCGCTCATTTCCGCACCGCACATAAACCGGGCAGCACTCAGCCGTGGCTAAATGATAGGCCTCACGATCCGTTTGGCACCATATAAATTTCAGTTTGCGAGTTTTTTAATTCCGAAATATGATAATTTAATTACGGGCGACGTCACAAATTCGACAGGTCCGCCCTAACCACCACTCGTGAGATGCTTCCGCCCGTCGGCGATCATGCTCAATCGGGAAACACGAAATCCATGCAATGTGCATTTTCTAAACTTTGGGAATCCGTGCTTTTCATCGTTCACAGTCGGCCCCTTCGCGCGGGCGGCACTCACTTCGAGCGTCTTTCCCGCAGCACAAAGGGTGCACGTTTAGAGCACCGCGGCGCCGACCAAGGCTGGGATGGTCGAGACCGAGCCAAATGGGACGCAAGTCCTGGTCGAACCGGGGGTGAAGCTGGCGATGCCTTCGTTGGTGTCGTCGGCGCTTCGGGACCCGACTGATCACACGACGTCTCACCTCGAGGTGTGCTGGCGATACAGCCGCTTTCGCAAGTCAATTCCTTACGCAAGCTCCAAGTCTACACGGCTCAAGAAAAGAGCGGCCACCGCCGGCGCGGTGGCCAAGTCAGGGAGAAGTGGAAGCTGACACGCTGATCACCGAGCTTGACGGGCAGCCCACGACACGTGTCAGGCGGCAGGCTGTATCGAAAATCCCCTCGTACGTCTCCGAGGTCCTTGAATTGCCCGCCACCAATTTTCATCTTGGCTACGTTTCGGCGGAAAACGCCGCCGGTACGCGCGGCGTTAAGCATTCCTTCCGGCTCCCGATCAGAATGATCTGGCGAGGACATCCGAGTTCGATCGATTCCATGGATCGAACCGACTGCGGCTCGGCTCTTTTGACCGACTTCGGAAGACGACGATCTGCATTCGTTAACTCGTACTTCCTTTTGATCCATGCTCGGGATCTATGATGCCAATCGCGCTCGCGTCGGCCTGGTAAGTCGACGCGGATCGGTCGTTTGGGCAATCAAATCCGGGGAAAGACCCGGCTCCTCGTCAAGTACTTCGCGGATTGTCTTGCCCGAGATCAGCACCTTCTTCGCCAGCTCGGCCGCACGCTCATAACCGATCGCTGGGCTGAGGGCTGTCGCAACCGCAGCGCTGGCCTCGAGGTGTCTAAGACATACTTGCTCGTTTGGCGTGATCCCGGTGACGCACTTCGTGCGTAGCACCTCGATCGCATTGATCAGC
>NZ_JADFUD010000124.1:0-7996 GCF_054820065.1 Bradyrhizobium sp. UFLA06-06 | reverse complement strand
ACAGCGGCGGCTTCGCCGATCGTTGATCTCGGCGCGCGCAATGTTCGCGCGGCCGCGTCCGGACTCCAAAGGACCGCTGCGCCGCCGACCGCGCCAGAAATGGATCATGATGACGCCACAGGCTTCGGTGAAACCACACGCGAGGCCGGTAGCGCGGCTTCAGACGCCATGTCGGAAGCGGCGGACAAGATCAAGGATCGATTCGACGACGGCGTCGCCTATGCGCGCGAGAACCTCAGCATGCCCGGAAAAGAGGCTTTCACGAAAGCGCAGTCATCGTTGGCCGACATGCTTGACCGGCAGCCGCTCGTCCTCGGCGCCGTGGGCTTGACAATCGGTGCGGCAATTGCGGGTGCGTTCCGGGCTTCCGATCTCGAGAATGAATGGGTGGGCAAGCTCAGCGACGATGTCAAAGCCGACTTGAACACGCGCGCCAGCGCGGTATCGCAAAGTCTGCGCGAAGCCTCCGATACGCTGAGCGCCGAAGTCGGTGACGTCGGCGCCGAAGCCATCGATCGGGTGAAGCAAGCTGGCATCGATGCTGCCGATGCGGCACGGGAAAAGCTGAAGTCGCCATAAGCCTGAAGCGAACCGGAGAAGCTGCAATGTGGTGGACGGTCGCGAAAGAGGCGGCGACCAGTTGGTCGAGCCACAAGGATGCGCGGCAGGGCGCCGCCCTTGCATACTACTCGGTATTCTCCTTGGGTCCTATTATCGTGATCGCGATTGCGATCGCGGGGCTGTTATTCGGCTACGACGCCGTCACCTCACAAGTCACCTCCTCCTTGAAGGACATGCTCGGGGACACCGGAATCGAAGCGATCTGGCGGGAGCCAGCCGCCCCGCCGAGGGCATTCTGGCGACGGTTCTCGGCGTCGGCGCCCTCTTGTTCGCCGCGATTGGCGTCGTCGTACAGTTGAAGGACGCGCTCAACGTCGTGTGGGAGGTCGAGGAATCGGAACAGAGCGGGATTTGGCATTTCGCCCGCAACTACCTGCTATCGTTCGCCGCCGTTTTGGCCCTCGGCTTTTTGCTGCTCGTTTCGCTCCTGGTGACCGCATGCCTGGCCGCGGCCGGCAAATTCGTAGCTCCCTACCTGCCGGAGGGCTTGCTACATGTCGTTAGTACGTTGGTATCGTTTGCCGTCGTCACGATAATGTTCGCGATGATGTTCAAATGGTTACCGGATGTTTTAGTCGCCTGGCGCGATGTCCGGCTCGGCGCGCTCCTGACGGCTTTGTTTTTCGAAGTAGGGAAGGCTGCGATCGGCCTCTACATCGGCAAGCAAGGTTTGGAGTCGACCTACGGCGCGGCTGCCTCGATCGTCGTCGTGCTGATCTGGGTCTACTACACCCCGCAGATCATCCTGATGGGCGCGGAGATCACCCACGCCTACGCCAAGCATCGGGGTTCGTTCAAGCCACAAGAGCGAAGCAATCGCACGAACGTGCGACCACTCTCGCAGCCGCGTCAGAGAGGCGAGCAAGCACGGCGTTCCAAGAGCGCGCCCTGAGCGAAGGCACCACACCGGGCACTTAAACCGGCCGGTCGCGAGCCGAGGCCGTCGAGCGTGTCAACCGGACGAGAACTTCCTGTCTGCCGGCCTCCGTGTCGAAGGGCCTGACCATAGACGCAATTGCGTGCGATATGTCTCCGGGACGGCGAAGACGCCCTGTACGTCGGGATTTGATAGCATTCCCGCGACGAGTCCGACGTCCGCTGCTCCGTTGTCGAGACGCGGCGCAGGAGATATGGCCGGATCGCTCGCAGGCCAGCGTCGGGAAGTCCGAGGCTCACCCCGACCGAGTCAAGTCGGGAGGATCAAACAGCGGTTTCGCGGGATAGCCTGTTGTCTTGGCCGCCTGCTGACGCCAGTGGAACTTTGCAGGTTCCGTGCCGTTGCTGTCCGGCGAGATGATCATGAGTACTAAAAAGCAATTGCAGGAACAGCAGAGCGGTCCCGCAAAGTTCTTCGGCGCCTTCGCGAGCCGGACGGCGCAAGCCGCGGGGCATGCCTCGACTTTTGCGCTCGCCGCGGCGGTCGTCATCATTTGGGCTGTGACCGGACCAGTGTTCGGCTATTCGGATACGTGGCAGCTCGTCATAAATACCGGCACGACGATCGTCACCTTCCTTATGGTTTTCCTTATCCAGAATTCGCAGAACCGCGACAGCGCTGCCATGCAGGTAAAACTCGATGAGTTGATCCGCGTCGGCGCCGCCCGGAATTCTCTGGTCGGCATTGAGCACCTGACCGATGAGGAGCTCGAACAGCTGCGCAAGACCTGCGAATCCCGCGCGAAAGCGGAGAAAGCCGGCGAGGACAGCGTCAAGGCGACGGGGCGAAGGGCCCGGCACGCCGCCGAACGGGCGGCTGACTAGTGGAGGACGCTGCGCCATCCGATCACGTCTCGGGCGCTTCGGCACGAAACATTGAGGCGATCCTGCGGATTGAAAAGGAGGACGAGGAGCAGCTCCTCCTCCATCATCGCGCGCTTCACGCCGTCGGCCGTTTCGTCGGCACGCCCTATTTCTTTGCGATCCAGTCTTGCGGCGTAGGCCTGTGGCTGTGGATTAACACGCTCGCACCGAAAGCCGGCTGGCGCTTTGATGAATATCCCTTTCCGCTTCTTTCCCTCGTGCTTGCGCTTGAGGCTGTCCTTTTGACGTCCTGCGTCCTGATCCGGCAAAACATCTCGGATCGGGCTTTCGAGCGGCGCAATCACCTGGAGCTGCAGATCAACCTGCTGGCCGAGCGGGAGTCGACGCTATCCCTTGCTCTTTTACAACGGATCGCCGCTCACCTGAAATGCCCTGTCGAAAACGACGCGCAGTGCGAAGAGCTTGCGGACGAAACGGAGGTCGATGAGATCGCCCAGGATCTCAGGGCACAGCAGGAAGCAGGCGACGAATCCGTCAGATAACGCTATGCCGCGAGCCCCCGCAGCGCCGCGATCAATTTAGGCGGAGCAGAAGGCTTCCTGAGAAACCGAGACCCTTGCGGCAGCACTGGGTGCTGACTGTCTCTTATACACAAGTTCGTCGGCAGCGTCAGATGTGTATAAGAGACAGAAGCAGGCGCGCTCTCCGACATTACGGGCATAGGCGATGCCATCGCCGATATGGTTGCCAAACTTTACGAGACCGGCTCGCATCCGAGCCTTGAGAAACTCCGCAAGAATGTGGCTCGATTGAAGTCCTGCTTGGGCATCCTGGGGGGCCGTCTGGACGAACAAGGATGAGGGCGCGTGGACTATTCCCAAAGGTCAGATTTTTGAAGTGAAGCTCCGCCGCAGTTAAACGCGAGTTCGCGGAAGAAACAGGTCATGTGCCGCCTAGCATTTTCATAGCACTGGGGGAGGCAGAACAGCTCGGCGGCAAATTCGTGCACGGCTGGGCGTCGGCGAGCCGTTGGAGTGCGGTCGATTTTCAAAGCAGCTGCTTTGAAATGGTGTGGCGCCACGGACGGCTGCAGCGCTTTGCAGAGCTCGACCGTGTCGCATGGTTGGGCGTCGAAGAGGCGCGGGTGAAAATCCTGAGGGAGGCAGGCGATCTTTCTGGGTCGCCTGCTAGAAACCTGTCAAAAGCGGCGTCGTCCAGGCTGGAGTCGCGCTTGGCATCAGTCAGGCGTCTTCCTCTTCGTTCTCGGCTTCAACGTTGACAACTGACTTGGCGATGCCCGTCAGAGTCTTGTCAGTCTTCTTTTCTTCGGTCAGGGTCTCTTCAAGTAGCTGGACCGCTTCATCGTAGCCCAGCTCTTCAGCCCATGTGGACAGTGTGCCATAGCGCGAAATCTCATAGTGCTCGACGGCCTGGGCGGCTGCGAGAAGACCGGCATCGAGCGCGGGCATTCCCTTAAAGTCCTTCATGATCTCGGAGCCTTCTTCGGCGATGCCGTTGATGGCGGCGCAGGTTTTGCCGCGCGCGGGCTTGCCGATGATCTTGAATACGCGGTCGAGTCGCTTAACCTGGGCTCTCGTCTCGCGCTCATGCTGCGTGAACGCCGCCTTGAGGTCGGGCGACTGCGCCGCCTTCGCCATCTTGGGGAGGGTTTTGAGGATTTTGTTTTCAGCGAAATAAATGTCCTTTAGCGTCTCGTGGAAAAGGTCTTCCAGCTTCTTCGGCTTCCTTGCCATGCGGTGCTCCTCATAAGTGGCGCACAACAACAATTGGCAGGGAACCCGGTTCCAATTAGGACAATAGCGGACCCTCGGCCGAGCGCGCGTCATGCGTTACGGAGGCGGGAGCAAGAACGCCACTGGGAGGGGCTTCTGGCGGTACTGACTGCTTGGCCGATTTGGTTGCCAGCTGCAGGAACAACGATTTCGAGGTTGGGTTGGTCTGGCGTCATTCACAAACTTGAGGAGGAAATTATGGGTTTCGGCAAAGGAGCGCTTCTCTGGCTGATCGGCATACCGCTTCCGATCATCATTCTTCTTGCAATCTTCATGCATCACTGAGGTGCGAATGTCTGGTTTGACTCAGAAGCTCTGCTCGGGCTGCAGTAAGATGAACATGCTGGGTCCGATAAACGGCATTTTCCGATCAAGCATTTTCAGCTAAGTGCAGAACATTGGCGGAAAGCGATAGAAAAGATCAGTCGAAGGCGCGCGGTATGCTCGCGATCTCAGGAGCGGGGCCCGCGCGCTTTCTTTTGGGAGCGATGCTTCTGAAGTTCAAGAACTGCGCTTTCCGCGCTCTCATCTTCTCGCATGCCAAGACAAACGAAATGGCGCATTTCGCCGGAGCCGTCCATTCGGTGAACGTCGTCATGCTGACCCGGGTCGGTCGCCTTGCTAGCGCCGTCAGGTTTGGCCGGGACCGCTCCGATAGCCCGCGTCGATATTCTTGCTAAAATCTATCACGCCACGTCCACCTGCTGCCGGGCTCGGCGAGTTTCTGGCGACAACCCTCGAGCACGCAGGAACTATTGGGTCTCGCTCTGTTGGAGCTCGCTTTCCGGGATTTAAGACAATGGCGAAGGACCATGAACTTCGGTACGGGTCGCCCGGTGAGAGCGAGGTTCATATCTGCGTCGATATGCAGCGAATGTTCGCTGAAGCCACCGTGAAGATGCCGTGGCTTCCGCGAGTTCTCCCAAATATCCTCGCCGTCACAGCTGCCCATCCCGAGAGAAGCTTGTTCACTCGCTTCATTTCCGCCCGCAAGCCGGCCCAATGAGCGGGTATGTCGCGGCACTACCACGAACGGTGGGGGTCGATGACAATCGACAGCATCGGGCCAGAGATGGCGGGATCAGTCCCCGACCTCGTGAAGTTTACTCCTCCGGCCCGCACTTTCGACAAACATGTTTATTCGCCGTGGAAAGGCAGCGATCTTCACCAGCAGCTATGCAGCGATGGCATCGATACGGTCATCATTACCGGCGGAGAGACGGATATCAGCGCCAATTAAGCTGACGTGCATGCCCCGTCGCGGCCTGGCGCAACGATGGAGCGCATGATCGCTGCCATGGCGCGGAGCGGACCGCGGTGTTCTGCTGAATGACCCTCTTAAGGCCGGTCGCCTCAAGGTCGGCCTAAGGCCACGCCTGGCCGACCTTCCCGAAGTCGTCAGCGAGCGACCGGGAAGACGCTCTGACCGGTCCAAGAGACCATCGAGGGTGTCCAACGGGACCAGCGCATAACGCAACTCCACGCAAAACCAAGAGCCAAGTTTGGCTGGGGTACGTCAAATCGAATTGCTACAGCTTGCCGGCCCACCGTCGCATAACCAATCCGCAGCGAGGCCCCGTTGTGGGGTCCTACGGGGCCTCGCCTTGCACGGTAGGGGTTCTCAGCCTGGAGAGAGCTGAGACCCCAAGTGAAACTGTCTTCGGCAATCCCGTCAAGGGGCAGGAAAAAATGGCACTTTTGCTTTCCAAAGTTCACACGGGTTATTTCCGGAACCGGCGTCGTTTGCATTATCCGAGCAATACGGCAGGCAATTTTTATTTCGTATTCTTTCAGCCCTAAAACGACGACCGCTGCTCTCGATGGACAGCGGTTCGGCCATCCGGCCTGGCCCCAGCATGATCCGGATGCTGGGGCCGTTTTGTGGACAGGAGGGCGGCGCGTGCCGTGGCATTGGCCGCCTGTTCGGTGCCGCACCGCTACCGGCACTGGGACGCCCAGCCTCACACTGGCCCCAGCTTCGCAGTTGGGGCTCTTTCTTTTCGGCCAACAGGTCTTTGCCGACTTGGATGCTGTCTTGGGTACTGTTTTGATTCGGACACCCGCAGCTTGGCGTCGGATCGGCCTCAGCTACCTTCTCGCTGGGGCCGTTTCTTCCCGGGAACAAGCAGTAGTCCGCGAAGTTATCTCTCCACGATGGAGTGGGACTACTTAACGGCTTCGGTGCTCTCCCACTGCGCCGGGGCCGTTCGTTTCTAAGGTGGGACCATGTCGGAAGAAAGCCGCGATTGGACTCTCATCATCGTTTTTCTCGGCATTGCCGGCGCAGTGCTGTTGCTTGACCCTATCTTCTAGCCCCTCCGTTGTCGATTCGAGGACTAGCCAATACGTCTTTGGCCGGCTTCGTGGACTTATAGTAGGTGCCGCTTACGCGCTTCTGAGCCGGTCATGATCGACGGCGTATTCAATCCGGTGGTCTGACGTCACTCTCCCTCCCGAATAGGCGCCGCGGTCCTAGGCTTGCGAGATCGTCTTCGCGTCACGTCACCATGGCTCTCACCCTCTTTGGGCAACGAGTTACTTGAACTCGGCCCGGACGGTTCTAATTCAATGTATGGCCGAACCGAGCTTCGGCTAATTGGAGCATTAATAAGAGGCAAGCGCGTAAGCGCTTAAGAAGTTGAGGAAAGGGACATGAGAAAGCTTGCTTTTGCAGTCGTCGCGGCGGCAACGCTCCTCATTGGAACGGTTGCACCGGCTTCGGCCCATTGGCGTCACCATGGTTGGGGCGGTCCGGGTATTGGCCCCGGGCTTGCTCTCGGGCTGTTCGCCGGAACATTAGCGGCCGCCACCGCACCACCGGTCTATTATGGACCGGTCTACGGCCCGCCACCCTACTACTACGGCCGCCCGTATCGGGTCGTCCGCTACTATCGGCCGGTTTATCCCTACTGGTACGGCTGGTGACGAGGAGAAGGCGCGGTTCCGGCCGGGCCTTCTGTCAATTCCCGCGATACGTCGCTCGCTGCGCGAGAGGAAACTCTCGCGCGCGAATTCATTTCTCCCGCAAAAAGCGTGCTTCGCGCGCTCGGGGAGTATGTCGAGGGCGACGGCATGTGCTGGGTCGGTATCCCGTCGCTGGCGGCGGATTGCGACCTATCGCAGGATACGGTCCGCCGGCGGCTTGCCTGGCTCGAGGAGATCGGCGCGATTGACCGCACTTGACGAGAACGGCCGCCGCAATGGCGATGGCCGCGGCAAGCGCACCACGGATCCGATCCAGCTGCCGGTCGATGCCGATATCGCGACGATCGAGGCGCGTGCTGCCGGTCGTGACGTCGACGAAAGCCAAGTAAACTCAACGGCGATTAGCCCTAGCTGCTAGCAAGGGCTAAATTCCAGTCCCGAAACGATTAGGACTCCGCTAGCCCTCGGCCAACGCTCGCAGCTGTGCGACCACTTAATCTCTGAACCTGAACCGGAAGATCTCCATAAATCCCCTCGGGGCGATTTCCGGAGATCACAAAACGATCGAAAACGGTCGAGTTCGCAGCGGCATTCGAGAGCTATGTCGAGGTAGAAAATGTTTCTGGCCTGGTTCAGCGCTGGATATAAACGCGACTGTCGGGACGACGTTGCGGACCTTTGCGCTCGCCAGTTGTCCGACCGGCGTTAGGGTGCAAACTCTGGTGAACATCATTGCGTGGAATCCACGCCAAACACCGTTTGATGAACGCACGAAACCGGCGTTACCGACAGCGCACCTAGCTATTCTGTCGGCGGGACCGGTTTGGAAGCATCAACCACCACTTCCGGCAACGCAAATGATCTGCGCATTTGGATTGATACATCAGCGCAGATTG
>NZ_JADFUD010000123.1:0-8620 GCF_054820065.1 Bradyrhizobium sp. UFLA06-06 | reverse complement strand
AGATGTGTATAAGAGACAGGTTCACATTTGCTTGCGCGCCGTGTATGACGCGGCGCATCAGCCAACCCCATATCGAGAAAGAGCACGTCATGACTGACATCGTCGACATCATCGGCCGCGAAATCCTTGATAGCCGTGGCAACCCCACGGTCGAGGTCGATGTGGTGCTGGAGGATGGGTCAATCGGTCGCGCGGCGGTGCCGTCGGGCGCGTCCACCGGCGCGCATGAGGCGGTGGAACTGCGTGACGGCGACAAGTCGCGTTACCTCGGCAAGGGCGTTGAGAAGGCGGTTGCCGCCGTCAACGGCGAGATCTTCGAGGCGCTCAGCGACCAGGCCGTCGAGGAGCAGGTCGCGATCGACCAGATCATGATCGAGCTCGACGGCACGCCGAACAAGAGCCGGCTCGGGGCCAACGCCATCCTCGGCGTCTCGCTGGCCTGCGCCAAGGCCGCCGCCGAATCCTTCGACATGCCGCTGTATCGTTATGTCGGCGGCACCTCGGCGCGGACGCTGCCGGTGCCGATGATGAACATCATCAATGGCGGCGTGCATGCCGACAACCCGATCGACTTCCAGGAATTCATGATCCTGCCGGTCGGCGCCACGTCGTTCGCCGAGGCGCTGCGTTGCGGTTCGGAAATCTTCCACACGCTGCGCGGCGAACTGAAGAAGGCCGGCCACAACACCAATGTCGGCGACGAGGGCGGCTTCGCGCCGAACCTGCCGTCGGCCGACGCCGCGCTTGAGTTCGTCATGAACGCAATCGGCAAGGCCGGCTACAAGGCGGGCGACGACGTCGTGCTCGGCCTCGACTGTGCCTCCACCGAATTCTTCAAGGAAGGCTCCTACGTCTATGGCGGCGAGAACAAGACCCGCTCGCGCTCCGAGCAGGTGAAGTATCTCGCCGATCTCGTCGGCCGCTATCCGATCGTCACCATCGAGGACGGCATGTCGGAGGACGACATGGACGGCTGGAAGGAACTGACGGATGCGATCGGCAAGAAGTGCCAGCTGGTCGGCGACGATCTGTTCGTCACCAACGTTACCCGGCTTGCCGACGGCATCAAGAACGGCCGCGCCAATTCAATCCTGGTCAAGGTCAACCAGATCGGCACGCTGACCGAGACGCTTGCGGCGATCGAGATGGCCTACAAGGCCGGCTACACCGCCGTGATGTCGCACCGCTCCGGCGAGACCGAGGATTCCACGATCGCCGATCTCGCGGTCGCCACCAATTGCGGGCAGATCAAGACCGGCTCGCTGGCACGCTCCGACCGCACCGCCAAGTACAACCAGCTGCTGCGCATCGAGCAGCAGCTCGGCACCCAGGCGAAATACGCGGGCAGGGCGGCCTTGAAGGCGCTGGCGTAGCGCCCCAACTTGATCGGGATCCAACAAACGCAAAAACGGGAGGTCGGGATGAGCGACGGCAAGAGCGGTCTGCAACTGCGTTCGCTGCTCAAGAAGAATGGCGAGCTCGAGATATCGCTGGTCAATGTCCCGACCCCCGAGCCCGGCCCCGACGAAGTCGTGGTCCGGGTCGAGGCGACCCCGATCAATCCGTCCGATCTCGGTCTTTTGATCGGCCCGGCCGACATGTCGGCCGCCAAGGTCTCCGGCAGCAAGGAATTGCCCGTGGTGAGCGCGCGCGTGCCGGAAACGGCATTGCCGGGCCTTGCCGCGCGGCTCGACGAGTCCATGCCGGTTGGCAATGAAGGCGCCGGCGTCGTGATCAGGACCGGTTCATCGGATGCGGCGAAAGCGCTGATGGGCCGCACCGTCGCGATGATCGGTGGCGCGATGTACGCGCAATACCGCACGCTGCGCGTCAACGAATGCCTGCCGCTGCCCGACGGCACCACGCCGGCGGAAGGCGCGTCCTGCTTCGTCAATCCGCTGACCGCGCTCGGCATGACCGAGACGATGCGGCGCGAGGGGCACAAGGCGCTGGTGCACACGGCGGCGGCGTCGAATCTCGGCCAGATGCTCAACAAGATCTGTCTCAAGGACGGCATCGGCCTCGTCAACATCGTGCGCAACAAGGAGCAGGCCGAGATCCTGCACAAGATCGGCGCCAAGCATGTCGTCGATTCCTCCGCGCCCGATTTCATGGACAAGCTCACCGGCGCGCTGGTCGAGACCGGCGCCACCATCGCCTTCGATGCGATCGGCGGCGGCAAGCTCGCGGGCCAGATCCTGGTCGCGATGGAGTCCGCGATCAACAAGACCGCCAAGGCCTACAGCCGCTACGGTTCGAACGTGCACAAGCAGGTCTATGTCTACGGCAGCCTCGACACCCGCTCGATCGAATTGCCGCGCGGCTTCGGCATGGCCTGGGGCGTCGGCGGCTGGCTGCTGTTCCCGTTCCTGATGAAGATCGGTCCGGAGGCCGGCAACAAGCTGCGCCAGCGCGTGGTGACCGAACTGAAGACGACTTTCGCCAGTCACTACACCAAGGTGGTCTCGTTGCAGGAGACCCTGCAGCTCGACAACATCGCCGTCTACAACAAGCGCGCGACCGGCGAGAAATTCCTGATCAACCCGAACAAGGGCTGAGGATCGAAAACGAAGGGCCGTCCCGACAGGGGCGGCCTTTTTGCTTTGCATAGACCAATTCGGCGAAACGCTGCGTTTCCGGAATTGAACGATCCATGCACTTGCATCTTTCTTGGTGCGCCGGTAGGTGAGGCCCACCAGTTTCACGCGCAACCCGAGGGGAATTTGCTATGGCCTATAACATCGTCACCATCGTCGGCAGCATCCGCAAGCAGAGCTTCTCGCTCAAGATCGCCAATGCGCTGGCCAAGCTTGCACCGGCGTCGCTGAAGCTCGATGTGACGACGCTTCAGGAAATTTCCTTCTTCAACCAGGACCTCGAGGCCGCGCCGCCGGCAGACTGGCTTGCCTTCCGCGAGAAGCTGCAGAAGTCGAACGGCGTGCTGTTCGTGACCCCCGAATACAACCGCTCGATCCCGGGCGTGCTGAAGAACGCGATCGACGTCGCCTCGCGGCCCTACGGCAAGAGCTCGTTCATCGGCAAGCCGATCGGCATCATCGGCAATTCGCCCGGACCGCTCGGCGGCGTTAGCGCGGTGAAGCACCTGCAGAACATCCTGCCGGGCATTTCCGGTCCGATCCTCGGTCAGCCGGAAGCCTATCTCAACGGCGTCGGCGATGCCTTCGACGACAACGGCGAACTGACCAAGGAGTCGCTCAAGGGCGTGCTGCAGCAGTACCTCGACGCCTTCGCGGCCTTTATCGAAAAGCAGAACCGCTGAGCAAGAGCCCCGTTCCGATTGAATCGGAACGGGACTCTGAACTTGCCTTGACGCGTTTTCTTCACGCGAACCGGCATCCACTTCGCTCGAAAACGCTCTGGTTCAGCGTTCGTTAACCCCATGGCCGCATGCTCGCGGCCATGGTTTCCCGCACACGCCTCAAATCGATTCTGACCGGGCTCGCCCTCTATACGCTGGCGGCGCTGATGGTCGGCTATTTCGGCGTCAACGCCTACACCGGCAAATACGGCTTGAACGCGCGGCAGGAACTCGATCAGGAGATCATCGCGCTGACCTCCGAGTTGGCGCGGCTGAAGAAGGAGCGGGCCGAGGGCGAGCAGCGGGTGTCGCTGTTGCGGTCGGACCGGGTCGATCCCGACATGCTGGACGAGCGTGCGCGCTTCCAGCTCGACTACGCCAATCCGCGTGATCTCGTTCGGATCAACAAGAACTGACGCGTTCTCAAATTTCAAAATCACTCGCGCGCTATCACAAAAATGTCGCGCTGCGCTGCAGTGCGGCATAGCAAAATTCCATCGGGCGAACGCAATCCTTCCAAGGCGATTTGAGTTGGGTTAGAGAGGGTTCTCCGACTTCTCTCACCCGGAATTGCCATGGCCGCACCCAAGAAAAGCGTCGCAAAAGAATCAGGGCAGGAGAAGGCCGGTTCTCCCCCCGAATTCACCAAGGAGCAGGAGCTCAAGGCACTGCGGGACATGCTCCTGATCCGGCGCTTCGAGGAGAAGGCCGGTCAACTCTACGGCATGGGCGCGATCGGCGGTTTCTGCCATCTCTATATCGGCCAGGAAGCGGTCGTGGTCGGCATGCAGATGGCGCTGAAGCCGGGCGACGAGGTCATAACCGGCTACCGGGACCACGGCCACATGCTGGCCTGCGACATGGAAGCCAAGGGCGTGATGGCCGAATTGACCGGACGCCGCGGCGGCTATTCCCGCGGCAAGGGTGGCTCCATGCACATGTTCAGCAAGGAGAAGCATTTCTACGGCGGTCACGGGATCGTGGGCGCGCAGGTCTCGCTCGGCACCGGCCTTGCGTTCGCCAACCGCTATCGCGGCAACGATAACGTCAGCGTGACCTATTTCGGCGACGGCGCGGCCAACCAGGGCCAGGTCTATGAAAGCTTCAACATGGCGGAGCTGTGGAAGCTGCCGGTGATCTACGTGATCGAGAACAACCGCTATGCGATGGGCACCTCGGTGTCGCGTGCATCGGCCCAGCAGGACTTCTCCAAGCGCGGCGCCTCCTTCAACATTCCGGGCAAGCAGGTCGACGGCATGGACGTGCGCGCGGTCAAGGCCGCCGCCGATGAGGCCGTGGCCTGGTGCCGCGGCGGCAACGGTCCGATGATTCTGGAGATGCAGACCTACCGCTACCGCGGCCACTCGATGTCCGATCCGGCCAAGTACCGCACGCGCGAGGAGGTCGAGAAGGTGCGTCACGACCAGGACCCGATCGAGCAGGTGCGCAACCGCTTGCTGGCCTCGGGCGTCAGCGAGCAGGAGCTGAAGGCGATCGACGCCCAGGTGCGCGAGATCGTCAACGAGGCCGCCGACTTCGCGCAGCACGATCCGGAGCCGGATCCGGCCGAGCTGTACACCGACATCTACCGCTGACCCCACCCGCGCAGACGAATTTCAAGACCGATTTCGGGAGCCGATATGCCCATTCAAGTGCTGATGCCTGCGCTGTCGCCCACCATGGAGAAGGGCAACCTCGCCAAATGGCTGAAAAAGGAAGGCGAGACCATCAAGTCCGGTGACGTCATCGCCGAGATCGAGACCGACAAGGCGACGATGGAGGTCGAGGCAACCGACGAGGGCACGCTCGGCAAGATCCTGATTCCGGAAGGCACCGCGGACGTTGCGGTGAACACGCCGATCGCCACCATTCTCGTCGACGGCGAAAGCGCCGCCGACCTCGCCAAGGCGCCGGCGGCACCAGCGCCGCAGCCGAAGGCCGCCGAGGCCGCGCCGGCCGAAGCCAAGGCGGATGCAAAGGCGGAAGCGCCGCAGCCCGCGGCGAAGGCACCGGCCGCGCCCGCGACCGAGCCGCTGCCTGATCCGGAAATCCCTGCGGGGACCGAGATGGTCACGCAGACCATTCGCGAAGCGCTGCGCGATGCGATGGCCGAGGAGATGCGCCGCGACGGCGACGTCTTCATCATGGGCGAGGAGGTCGCGGAATATCAGGGCGCCTACAAGGTGACGCAGGGCCTGTTGCAGGAATTCGGCGCCCGCCGCGTGATCGACACGCCGATCACCGAGCACGGCTTTGCCGGCGTCGGCGTCGGCGCGGCGATGGCGGGCTTGAAGCCGATCGTCGAGTTCATGACCTTCAACTTCGCCATGCAGGCGATCGACCAGATCATCAACTCCGCCGCCAAGACGCTCTATATGTCCGGCGGCCAGATGGGATGCTCGATCGTGTTCCGCGGCCCGAACGGCGCCGCCGCGCGCGTCGCCGCCCAGCACAGCCAGGACTACGCGGCGTGGTACTCGCAGATCCCGGGCCTCAAGGTGATCGCGCCGTATTCGGCCGCCGATTACAAGGGCCTGCTCAAGGCCGCGATCCGCGATCCCAATCCGGTGATCTTCCTCGAGAACGAGGTGCTGTACGGCCACACCGGCGAGGTGCCGAAGCTGGCTGATTTCGTGGTGCCGATCGGCAAGGCGCGGATTGCCCGCGCCGGCAACGACGTCACCATCGTCTCCTGGGCGATGGGCATGTCCTATGCGCTGAAGGCCGCCGACGAACTCGCCAAGGAAGGTATCGAGGCCGAGGTGGTCGATCTGCGCACCATCCGTCCGATGGACACCGAGACCGTCATCAACTCGGTGAAGAAGACCGGCCGCGCGGTCACGGTCGAGGAGGGCTGGCAGCAGAGCGGCGTCGGCTCCGAGGTCGCCGCGCGCATCATGGAGCACGCCTTCGACTATCTCGACGCGCCGGTGGCGCGCGTCTCCGGCAAGGACGTGCCGATGCCCTATGCCGCCAACCTCGAAAAGCTCGCTCTGCCCTCCGTCGCCGAGGTGGTCGCCGCCGCCAAGGCCGTATCCTACCGGTAACGCCGATGGCCGGTCCCAAGGAGCAGCCGCTGCCGCCTGACGTGATGGGCCGCGACGACGCCATCGAGGTGCTGCGCGCCTTCGTCGTCGATGGCGGCCTGTCGATCGCGTTCCAGCGCGCTTTCGAGGAGCCGGACATGTGGGGGCTCATGCTGGTCGACATCGCCCGTCACGCCGCGCGCGCCTATGCGCGCGAGAGCGAATACACCGAGGACGAGGCGCTCGCGCGCATCGTCGAGATGTTCGAAGCCGAAATCGCCCGGCCGACCGACATGGGCCAAACCAAACCGCGGTCGCAACAAGGTCACTGACAATGCCGATCAATATTCTCATGCCCGCGCTGTCGCCGACGATGGAAAAGGGCAACCTCGCCAAGTGGCTCAAGAAAGAGGGCGACAAGGTCAAGTCCGGCGACGTGATCGCGGAGATCGAGACCGACAAGGCGACGATGGAAGTCGAGGCGGTCGATGAAGGCACGATCGCCAAGATCCTGGTGCCCGAGGGCACCCAGGACGTGCCGGTCAACGACGTCATCGCGGTCATGGCCGGCGACGGCGAGGATGTGAAGGCGGCGGCCAGCGCCGGAGCAGGCGCCACACCGGCCGCGAAACCCGCCGAGGCGCCGAAGCCCGCTGCCCAGGCCGCGCCGGCGGCGGCTCCCGCACCGGCGGCAGCGCCTGCGCCGAAGCCGGCCGCAGCGCCCGCCGCGGCGCCTCAGGCCGCCGCACCCGCCGCGCAGGCCAACGGCCACGCCCGCGTGTTCTCTTCACCCCTGGCGCGCCGGTTGGCAAAGGAAGCCGGCATCGATCTCGCCCGCATCACCGGCACCGGCCCGCATGGCCGGGTCATCGCGCGCGACGTCGACGAGGCCAAATCCGGCAAGGGCCTGAAGGCGCCGGCGGCCGCGCCCGCCGCGGGACCGAGCATCGCGCCGTCGATGTCGGACAAGCAGATCCTCGCGCTGTTCGAGCCGGGCTCCTACGAGGTGGTGCCGCATGACGGCATGCGCCGCACCATCGCGCAGCGTCTCACCGCCTCGGTGCAGAACGTCCCACACTTCTATCTCACCATCGACTGCGACATCGGCAAGCTGCTCGCCGCGCGCGAGGAGATCAACGCCGCAGCGCCGAAGGACAAGGAGAAGAAGCCGCTCTACAAGATCTCGGTCAACGACTTCGTCATCAAGGCGATGGCGGTCGCGCTGCAGAAGATTCCGAACTGCAACGTCAGCTGGACCGAAGGCGGCATGCTCAAGCACAAGCATTCCGACGTCGGCGTCGCGGTGGCGATGCCGGGCGGCCTGATCACGCCGATCATCCGCAAGGCCGAGACCAAGACGCTCTCGACCATCTCCAACGAGATGAAGGATTTCGCCGCCCGCGCCCGCGCCCGCAAGCTGAAGCCGGAGGAATATCAGGGCGGCACCACCGCGGTCTCCAACCTCGGCATGTACGGCATCAACCACTTCACCGCCGTGATCAATCCGCCGCATGCCTCGATCCTCGCGGTCGGCACCTCGGAGGAGCGTCCAGTGGTGCGCGGCGGCAAGATCGAGATCGCGCACATGATGAGCGTGACCCTGTCGTGCGATCACCGCGCGATCGACGGCGCGCTCGGCGCCGAGCTGATCGGCGCCTTCAAGCAGCTGATCGAAAACCCCGTGATGATGATGGTGTGACGGGCATCCGCCATGTACGCGATCTACGGTCCGTACGTCCTGCTCGCGGCCGTCGCCGTCGCGTTGCTCGTTGCGGTCAACCGCGACCTGATATCGACGATCCAGTTCAGGATCATGATGATCGGCGCCGCGGTGCTGGCGCTGGCGTGGTCCGTGTTCCTCGGTGCGGTATGGCGGGAGTACGGATGAATGGCCGGCACGGCTCGCACGCGCTGGCCCTGGATCTCGCTGTTGCTGTCGGCCGCGCTGGTCTGCAATCCGGTCGGGTTCGATTTTCTGCACTCCGCGTTCTTCGCCGGCGAGCAGCTGGCGCGGAACATCGCCCAGCCGATCGTGCTGACGGCCCTGGCCATCATGGCCCTGGTGATCGGGCTCGAATGGCTGGTCAGGTCATTGATCGCAAGAAGCCGCGCCCGCGGCGCCACACGTTGAGTTGAACGGGAGCCGCCATGGCCGACACATCCTTTGACGTCATCATCATCGGCTCCGGCCCCGGCGGCTACGTGACCGCGATCCGCGCCGCGCAGCTCGGTTTCAAGACCTGTCTCTTATACACATCTGACGCTGCCGACGAAC
>NZ_JADFUD010000122.1:0-9679 GCF_054820065.1 Bradyrhizobium sp. UFLA06-06 | reverse complement strand
AGTTCGTCGGCAGCGTCAGATGTGTATAAGAGACAGGAGAGAAACTTATCGGCTGGTCCGGCTTCGGCAGGCAGTGACGTTCGGCTCCATTTCAGCAATATGGTGCCGATACAATTCAAGCCCGCGGCAAGAACCGGGATGAGAGGTAGGCTATTCATCCCGGGATCATCCGCAATACGTAGGGAACCAACGCTAGAACCTGCTGTTTGACAGGCGACTTATCGTGTGACGCTCCGTGTTTGCTTATAGAGGCCTTATTGGCCTGATACCAATCATAGGTATCGATGATCATCTGAGAATTGGAGTACTTCGGCATATACCCAAGTTCTTTCTGCGCCTTCGAAATATCGAAATACATTGATCGCCCGTACGCGAGCGAATGATAGAGGCCCAAGGGGGAAAGGCCGAGCGCACTTGCCAGATTCGCTGCGAGGGTAGTCGGCCACATTGGAATAGATTTGATTCGGCTTTTGGTTCCGGCATGGTCGATCAACGCCTGCAGAAGTTCACGCATTGTGCCAAATTCGGCGGCACCGATATTGTATTCTGTAAAGCCTTTCATATTCGAGGCTGCAATGCATACCCAGGCCAAATCATCCGAGTGAACGAACTGATATCTGTTATTCCCGCCAGCCAAAACTGGAATGTTGAGGCCCCGTTCTATCCAGTCAAACAGGATTTGGAAGATGCCAAGGCGGCCATGTCCGAGAATGGTCCGCGGGCGCACAATCGCCACATCCAGACCATGGCGTTGTACTGCTCTCTTGCAAATGATTTCTCCTGCGAGTTTTGCGCGTCCGTAATCTTCGGCAGGACTGGGTTCTGTATTCTCTGTGACGGGATTCGTTTTCCGGGCGCCATAAACAGCGGTGGAGGAGGTATATATAAGCTTCTCGACTCCTGCCGCAGCCGATTCGTCGGCAATGATCTGCGTGCCGTCCTTATTGACGGACCAGAACAAGTCTACATCCTTGGCTAAAGGGGGCTGGGCGGCGGTGTGGAATACTTTATTCACGCCGGAGACTGCCTGTTTGACCGCGTTGCGATCCAGAATCGTGCCTTGGAAAAATTCCAGATTAGGGTGACTGAAGCCAGGTAAGTTCAGGTCGAGCACGCGAACGTGGGTTCCTTGCTCAAGCAACTCTTTGCTCAACAATTCCCCAAAATATCCGGAGCCGCCGGTAACTAGAGCTGTATTCACCATCTCTGACCTACACAAATCTCTAGAAAGCTGGTGGGAACATGTGTCGTCCGATAAGCCCTTGATTGGACCGCTAAGAGTTTAATTGGACCGCTTAGAGTTAAAGTTTTTCGGTCCTAATCTCGGCGAATGCTGGTGACGCCACTGGGGTTATGCAGCGCATTCCGTACATCTCGAGCGTGCTGATCGTGTATGTGATGCGGTTCAGCCGGGAGAAGCACCTGAAGCGGCGCACCTGGCGTGATCAGGTTGTAAAACCGTTCGCTTGCGCCGAAGCACATCACGGGCTCATCGCCGGGTTTCTGTTTGAAAGCTGCAGCAATCTCCTTGTCCGGCTCGGTGAAGTTCGCGGCAACCGCACGACATTGATATTCGCCGCTTGGGCAGCAAGCACAAACCTCGTCAGCGAATTCATGAGGATCAATCGGGCAAGCTTCATCGCAAGCTCCTTGCACGACCCCCACCGCCTTGCGTTGGCTCTTTCTTCCTCATCCCAGCAATCGGGGTGCCACTCTCGGACTTTATGAACGTCTCGGAGACGTGTATTGCTTATCGGAAGTGCCATTTGGAGCCCCGATCTCGCGATGTGATTCTTGAATTAGCGGCTCTCCGTTACGTACAATCCTCTGGAGAGCTCTCACGATCTCTAGTCGTCTCGAACCATCGGTTTCCAGTCCGCCGCCACTTATAAATTGCAGCGCTTTAGTTTCGAACCGGTAGTCGATCTCGATGGAAGAATATAGCAAAAGGGAAAGAAGTCCCCCTACCAATTCTTGAGGGAAGCGCAAAATCGCTCTCGCATTTACATCGCTCAATCATTCATCTGACGAATCATGAAACTGGAGACTTGGGCAGCCTTGCGCCCGCTGTGTCGACCTCGATAAGATGCTACCCGGCGTTGCTTTGTCTGCGATGGGCGCGGGCGGGCCAGCGCTGCACGACACTGTGTCGCTTGGCGTCCATGAGAGCGTCTACGACATCCTCGGGCCACGCTTGAAGTGGTGCGCCATGTCGGGAAGACGACGGTTTTCGCCTGACGGTGGAGCAGGTCACGCGGACGGTCACGCCGCATGCAGCGATGGGCAGCCGCATAGATCAGCGTGACTTTGCCGCGCCGGTCCGACGATCTCGGTCTTTCCGGTCAAAGACTCGAAGATCTCGAACTAGAGACCTTTGCGGCTCCAGCGATTGAAGCGGTTGTAAATCGTGCAGGGACCGTATTCCGGCGGACAATTCCGCCAGCGCGCCCTGACCGGAGCGTGTACGCGATCCATCGATGCGCGCCACGTCGTCCTTCATGTGCTTGCTTGGCCTGCGGCGTGCCATAGCGAGAATGGAGGTGAAAAGTGGGCTCGGTGGAGTAGCCAAAATAGGCAAAGCCTAACAATCGAAGGACCTCTCAATAATCGAGCATTCGCGTGAAGTCCGCAACATAGGTTCACAATTCTTGATGAAAGAGCCGTGCGCACGGCAGGTCCAATACCCATTGATGGGCTTTGTAGAGCCTAGGAAGAAGTAAGCCAAATGCACAAGTCGCCGATCTTGAAAAGTCTTCACATCTTCGAGGCGGTAAGCGAGTTCCCAAGCTTCTCAAAGGCAGCTGAAAGACTAAATAGTCGACCGTTAAGAAGCCGGATCGAGCTGAGCTGGGCAGTTTCGCGTGCGCCAGAGCAAGACCAGCAATAGGCGCAAAAGTTCTCTGAACCAGGCGAGGATGCGGTGGAAGTTGTGGCCGACGGCTGAGAGGACGACGTTGGCGGCATCACCGGCGACCTTTGAGGTAGCACCGGCCGAGGTGTCCTTCGGCTTTGAGGTGTCCGATGATGGGCTCAATGGCGGAACGGCGGCGCGGCTCGCGCTTGATGGCGCCGAAGACGCCGCGCTTCTGGCCGGAGATGAAGACGCGGCGGGGATTTTGCGCGTCGTGGCCGCGGTAGCCCTTGTCGACATAAGCGCGCTCGATCGCACAGCCGGTGAGTGTCTCGGTGCGGTCAACAACGTCCCGCAATGTGTGACCGTCGTAAGGATTGTCGGGCAGCGACTTGGCATGCAGCACGAACAGGCCGCCGGGAGCCCGGCGATTGTTGGTGACGACGGAGGCCTTCACCCCGAACTCGTAAGGCGCAGCGGCCTTGCTCTTGCCAATGCACTCCACCTCCGGGGCATGGAAGGAATAAAGCTTGAAGCCGCGTTGGCGCTGCTGCTGCGAGCGGATCTGCGTGGCCCGCCCAAGCGGGAGGGCGAACGCCTGCTCCAGTGCCGGCTGGCCCTCGATCTTGCGGCGGATGTCGCGGATGATCCGGCCCAGCCGGCTGCGCAGGATGCGCAGCTGCCGCTGATGCCGGTTGAACTGCTTGGCATGAGCGTAACGGCCCGCCATCATCACCGCACTTTTTGCTACGCGAGAATAGGATTGCCGCAGCCTGACCCCGTGCTTCCTCGCCAGGCGGTTCAGCCCCCGGATCGCTGCGTGCAGCAGTTTGGCGTCGGTCGGGAAGCTGATGGCCTTCGGCTGTGGTGTCGACCGTGACCCGCTTGAGGTCTTGGCTGCGTAACGCACCGGCTTAGTGCGCCACCCGAAGGCTCTCGGCCAACAGCCGCTCCAGCTTGTCACCGAGCCGCTTGCGCCAATGGCTCAGATCCGAGCGCTCGTGCGGGAAAACGTGCTGGAAAAACTCTTCGCCGGTGAAGAACTGGAAGTACGGGTCGTGGACCCAGCGTTCGCACACCCCCTCATCGGACAGCCCGTAAATGTGCTTGAGCAACAACAGCCCGATCATGAAGCGGGTCTCGATCCCCGGCCTGCCGTTCTCACTGTAGAGCGGGGCGATCTCGGCGTCGATCCAGTCCCAGTCGATCTTGCCGGCAAGCAGAACAAGCGCGTGCTTCATGTTGATGATCTGGTCCAGCCGTGCCCGGAACAGATCGTTCGATCCCGTCGTCTTGTGCTTCTTCGGCCGCATCGTCCCTCCGGTGCACCACAGAAGCACGGTTCACAACGGAGAGGAATCCACAAAACGAATTTGCAAGGTTTGCGGCGCTCAAGCCTCAAATCCCTGCAATGTCAAACGCCATCAAATCCCAAAAACACGTTCCAGCTCAATCGCTTAGATGCTTGTTCACGGGCGACTAAATAATGACTCACGGGGCCGTAAGCTACCAGATGCGCATTCTGCTGATACCGCTCGATGTCGCCCGCCATTCCGAGATGATCTCGCTCACCATTCCGGGATGATGTTGCCCGGGGTGACAAGGCCTCTTGCTCCGATACGCTCCCGCTTCTTCTGCTTGCGAGGCCCCGCGGTGGGTTTAGTCACGGTCGCCGCGTGCTCCAGAGCGGTCTTCGATCATCGTAATCGCGCAACCGGACGCAAAGCCGACGTGAGGCGCCAGCGTGCGCAGAAACAGCCGGCGGCACGACGACGTCGGGCGGCTATCACGCAGGTAGGCAACGACGGCCGCGCCGACATCTGGAGGCATCGGCATCAAATTCGCCTGGCGGAATGCGGACTTGAGATGCACCCCACCAAAACCAGGATCGTCTACTGTAGGGACAGCCGGCGGAAAGGAAGCTATGCGAACGTCAAGTTTGACTTCCTTGGCTACTGCTTCCGGCCCCGACGGGCAAAGAACTCGCAAGACGCCTCGGTGTTCTGCAGTTTTCTGCCTGGGGTGGTCAGCGCGTCGGCGCTGAAGTCCATGCGGGCGGCAATCCGGGATTTGAACCTCCGAAGACGAACCCATGTGTCAATGGCTGACATCGCTCGGCAGCTCAATCCACTCCTGCGGGGGTGGATTGAATATTACGGTCGATTCACGCGCGCGGCTCTGGGGCCAATCCTTCGATACGTCAATCAGACAATCGAGGCTTGGATGATGCGGAAGTTCAAACGCTTTATAGTCGCAAGGCCAAGGCCGGCCGCGTCCTCGAACGACTATCTCGAGAACGTCCCGGCTTGTTCGCACACTGGAAGATCGGAATACGCAGCTCGTTCGCCTGATGGGAGCCCAGTGAGGCGAGAGTCTCACGCTGGGATCTATGAGAGGTCGGCGCTGAGATTCTGCCGGCCTACTCGCCCGCGAAAGAAGTTTGTTCCGGTCTGCACTCAGAGCGGAAGGCGACGCGGACGGGTGCGACAACGCGAGCACCTGGACGTCCCGGCGTGGTCGTAGACCCTGGCATGTATGGACGTTCCTGGCGCGGGAACCGGGAGATTGCGCTTCACTTGCACTAACGCTTTCTTCTGATTCTCAGGCACGGCTACTGCTTCCATCGACCTGCGACGGCAGGCGCGCATCGGAATCCTGCGCTACTGCGCGAAAATGGCCGAATTTATGCATCGATTCGTTTTTCCGTGTTGTGATTTGCAGCTGCCTCTCCGTTAGAAAATGAGTCGACGAACTCCCCCAGTCGCCTTCAGGGCGATCCGCCGCCAAACAGCCTAAGTACAGAATGGAGAGGTACACTATGTCGCTTTTCAGGAGCGGAGGGCAACCACCACATTGGTGCCAGCTCATGGGGTTCGAGTTTGTGGAAGTCACTGGGCAGCCCCGGCCGTTAGCGATCACTGCCAATAAAAAGCACCCTGCTCGTCACACACGGAACTTGCCGGTTGACGAGCAAGAACTGGGTGAACGTGCTCTCTGAAGATCAGTACATGGATGAGACCGACGGTCCCTTTGCTGTGGACGCTGGCCACCAAACCGCGCAAATCCTCATCTTTTCCGGCAGGTGGGGTACCGAGTTGAGGATGTGCGGCATTTTCAGGTCGAACACTTGTTAGTTATCCCAAGTCGACCAATTTTGACTCCCATTGTCATGATAATGACGAATACTGGGTCATCATCGAAGGATCGGGCGCTGTCGTGGTCGGATCTCGCAGCTTCGAAGTCAAGGCGGGCGATTGTGTTGCCGTCGGCATGTGGCAGGGTGGCCGCCGACTTCTGGATCATCGTGATCCGGCCCGCGTTTCATGAGTCCGTCGTCGATCTAGCCCTTGCTCGAGGGATGCATATCCTGTCGGAGAAGCCAATCGCCGACACAACCGAGGCTTCCGTCCGCATCGCGGATAAGGTGAAAGCTGCCGGTTGCAAAATGGCAATAACCATGAGCGTCCGGTTTGGTCAGGATAAATCGACGCTGAGGCAGTTCGTGTGCGCGGGCGCGCTCGGACGTGTCAATACGGTGTCGTGCCGACTCGCTGGTGACTGTCGCGTATACGGTTTTTGGAGGCGGTTTCGCCGTGAAATGGCTTACTCTACGCTCATCGAAGGTGCAGTGCATTATCTCGATATCTTAGCCGATCTAGCGGGGGCGCACTGTACATCCATTTTTGCTCGTAGTTGGAAGCCGGAATGGGCGCAATACAAGGGCGACACAGACGTCGTAGCGTTGATGGAATTCGCCAACGGTGCGCATGGAGTTTATGAAGAGTCCGTAGCTCAATCCGCCGGGCTCAACGATTGGCATTTTGAATATTTTCGAGTGGAGTCGGCATCCGGGACCGCTATCCTCGACTATCGCGAGGTCGAGGTCTTTCACCGGAATCCGAAGCGTATTTATCAAAAAAACCGCCAATGCAAAGGGCAGCAGGTGTCCCTGCTACCTGGGAGGAAGTGGAATCATTCGCTATTGATCGAGCAGTTCTGCCGCTGGCTCGACGGCGGCCCCCCGCTGGTTACCAACGTCGGGGACCACCTACAGTCTGTGGTAATGGTGTTTGCCGCCGTTGAAAGCGCACCGCTCGGCCAGCCTGTCAAAGTACAAGAATTGCTCCAATCGTTTCGAGCGGGCGCTCCAATTGCACCACAGTCACATGTAGAATCGCCCCATGACGGCTGATCTGCTCTTTCCGCTCAGGCGGGCGGCATCGCTAGTCGACGTGTCCTCTCTAGCCGCCTCTCGGGATTGTCGGGAAGGCGACTGCTACTGCAGCCAGCCATTCTTGCTCGCGAACCGCCTCGCGGACCATGTCCGGGCGAGCCAAGATCCGATTCGAAATGCCGTCCGATACAAAACACGCAGAAGGGAAAGCTATGCCAAAAGCGATTGACCATAGGCTCCAAGGCATCATCTTGTGTCACGTCCGGAGCGAGGATAGTGTTAAGCGTGGCAGGACCTTGCTTGAGAGCAAGGGCTCGACTACGACCACCATCATGCTCGACAGTGGGACCTGGCAAGAGGAGCTGCGCGCCAAGCTACCTACCGCTGATTTGTTGCTCGTCGCGCCGTGGACAACGCCGACCTTGTTCATGAGCGAAGAGCTGCTCGATCTTGCTCCTAAGCTGCGCGCTATCGCCGGCACGTTCGATAACCGCTTTACCGACTTCGTGTCGATCGAAGCGCTGAAGCACCGCAACATCCGATTAATCGACACCTCGCGTTCTATGACACCTAGCGTCGCCGAATTCGCTCTTACCCAAACTTTGAACCTCCTGCGCGATGTTCCCGCTGGGATAGCGCTGATGCGCGCCGGCGGTTGGAAGCGTACCTCTTGGGATACCTTTGGCTATATCTATGGCGACCTCGCAGGCAAGAAAGTGGGGCTCGCCGGCTACGGTAGCATCAACCGTCGCTACCATGAGCTGCTCGGGGGCTTCGGGTGCCCGACTGCCGTATATGACCCGATGCTCGACAAGGCCGCGGCCCAAAATCTCGGTCTCACATATACGTCCTCGCTGGTTGAGCTCGCCGCTGCCTCTGAAATTTTTGTTGTTGGTATCCCGCCGCTCAAGTCATCGCTGCGCCACGTTAGTAAGGCAGTATTCGACGCCCTGCCGGTAGGTGGCGTTTTCGTGCTAGTGAGCCGCATGGCGGTGGTCGACGAGTCCGCATTGTGGCATGCTGTCAATACACGAAAATTGCGCGCGGCAATTGATGTATTCTCGACCGAGCCAGTTCCACCCGATGCACCCTACCGGTTCCATCCGAACGTCTTGACCACGCCGCACATTGCAGGAGAGGCATTTTATTGCCACGAGCGTTGCTTTACGGACGCTTGCATCGATGCACTCGCCGTCATCGAGTGCGGCAAGCTACGCTTTGAGGCATCGCCTGTTGACGCATCGATGTACATCGGCGTCGATAGCTCCGGGGGGGTAACGCAGTAGTAGTTGCGGAGGCACCCGCACACGACAGTGATCGTAGCGGATCATCAATTGGTGGAGGATCCGATCGGCCGGCGCACGACGACACGGCGCGTGCCAAGAGCGTTGGCTTGCTCGATCGCGATGTAGTCTCCGAGACAGCGCACAAGACGAACCGGCAGTCTGGTCTCCCGCGCTCTTCCACGTGCAGGACTTCTCCAATGCTGCGACGTTACGATGCACGTAACGGGCATAGATGCGATGCGTTGGAGATAGGCCGTCTTCGCCGATCCGGAGCCGGGAGCGAGCATCGGCGAGGTGCGTCGGCAATATTCACTTCGTGGACGCGCAATTGCCCTTGGCTAGCGCGACGAGCAAATCATCGTCATCGACAGCGATCAGGGCGAGTCCGGTGCATCGGCTGCCTGGCGCGAGGGCTTTCAGCGCCTGGTCAGCAACGTCGGCATGGGGCACGCCGGCATCGTGATGGGTCTGGAGGTCTCTCGCCTGGCGCCGAACAATACGGACTGGCAGCGTTTGCTGGAGATCTGCGCGCTGGCCGACACCCTGATCCTCGATGAGGATGGCGTCTACGACCCGTCAAGCTTCAATGACCGCCTCCTGCTCGGGCTCAAGGGCACAAGGAGTGAGGCTGAGTTGCATGTGATCAAAGTAAGGCTGATCTGAGGCCGGCAAACTGGACCATTTTTGGCTAGAGTTTTTCGCACCGATTCCCCGGCTGGGAGGAGCGACGGACGATGAAGGCCTCGAAATTTTCGGACGCCCAGAAGGCGTTCATCCTGAAGCAGGGCAGTGACGGGGTTGCGGTGGCGGAGATCTGCCGCAGGGCCGGGATCAGCCAGGCGACCTATTTCAACTGGAAGAAGAAGTACGACGGGCTGCTGCCGACCGAGATGCGACGGCTGAAGCAGCTCGAGGAGGAGAACGGCAAGCTGAAGAAGCTGGTGGCGGACCTGTCGCTCGACAAGGAGATGCTGCAGGACGTGATCCGCCGAAAGCTATGAAGCCTGGCCGGAAGCGCAAGCTGGTCGACGAGGTCTGTGGCGAGTGGCCGGTGTCGATCCGCAGGGCCTGTGACGCTCTCGAGTTTGACCGCTCGACCTATCACTACAAGTCCCGTCGCTCCGGCCAGGCTGCCCTCGAACAGAAGATCAAGGAGATCTGTCATGTCCGCGTTCGCTACGGCTACCGTCGTGTTCACGTCCTGCTCCGCCGCGAGGGTTGGCGTCATGGGCAGAACAAGACGCGCCGCATCTATCGCGAATTGGGCCTGCAATTACGCAACAAAACGCCGAAGCGCCGGGTCAAGGCCAAGCTGCGCGATGACCGCAGACCGGCCACACGGTCGAACGAGACCTGGGCGATGGACTT
>NZ_JADFUD010000121.1:0-9671 GCF_054820065.1 Bradyrhizobium sp. UFLA06-06 | reverse complement strand
GTCTAAGACATACTTGCTCGTTTGGCGTGATCCCGGTGACGCACTTCGTGCGTAGCACCTCGATCGCATTGATCAGCAGCTCGAGAGAATGGAGAACATTGTACGCAATCACAGGCTCCATGACGTTCAATTGGAGCTGCCCGGCTTCCGCAGCAAGTGTGATAGTTAGATCGTAGCCGATGATTTGGAATGCGACCTGATTGACGACTTCCGGCACCACCGGATTGACCTTGCCAGGCATGATGGACGAGCCGGGCTGAAGCGGCGGCAGATTAATTTCGTTTAGCCCTCCGCGTGGTCCACTAGAAAGTAGCCTTAGGTCGTTGCAGATCTTCGACAGCTTAGTCGCAGTTCGCTTCAGCATACCGGAGAACAAAACGAAGGCTCCGGTATCCCAACAAGCTTCTATCAGGTTGCCAGCCGCAACGAGCGGGAGACCCGATATCTCGCAAAGCTCCGAAATGGCAAGTGCCTGATATTCTGGATTGCTATTGATGCCGGTACCGATCGCTGTGCCTCCAAGATTGATCTCCTGGAAGAATGAGGCGATCTCTCCGAGTCGAGAGACATCCTCGCGAAGGGTCGTCGCGAAGGCTTGGAATTCCTGCCCCAAAGTCATTGGGACGGCATCCTGCAATTGCGTTCGGCCGAGCTTTATCACTTCGCTGAAGCAAGTTGCCTTCTCCTCAAAGGCAATCGCGAGGCGCTCAAGTGCAGCCTGGAGCTGCCCGTGGGACAGCAATATCGCAAGCCGGATTGCGGTCGGATAGATGTCATTCGTGGACTGCGACAGGTTGACGTCATTGTTGGGGTGGACGACGTCGTATCGTCCCCGCGGAAGTCCCATGATTTCCAGGGCACGGTTTGCTATCACCTCGTTCATGTTCATGTTGGTCGACGTTCCCGCTCCTCCCTGGAAGACGTCGAGCGGAAATTCTCTCCACAGCACTCCCCGTGCTATTTCGCCGCAAACCTCGCAGATTACATCGGCCTTATTCTGCTCAAGATCTCCGAGGCTCGCATTTGCCCTGGCTGCGGCCATCTTCACGAATGCCAAGGCCTTTAGGAATATGGGAAAGTGGTTGATCGGAATGCCAGAGATCGGGAAATTTTCGATCGCGCGCGCGGTCTGCGGCCCATAGTAAGCTTTGAGGGGGATCGTCACCGGCCCAAGGGAATCGCTTTCAATGCGCTCTGTTGGCGATGCGCTAGTCATATCAAACTCTCATTTCTGTCATGGCTTTTCGGGGAAGACCGTGCGGGCCGCGACCTCAGTGGATGATCTGATTGAGGAAGGCCTTCGCGCGTTCCGTGTTCGGCGCGCGAAAGAAGGTGCTCGGATCGCCCTCTTCCACAATTGAACCGCGATCCATGAAGACCACACGATCCGCAACTTCGCGCGCAAAACCCATTTCGTGCGTGACGCAGACCATTGTCATCCCGTCCTGCGCGAGCTCAACCATGGTTTCGAGCACCTCTTTGACCATTTCCGGATCGAGGGCAGAAGTCGGCTCGTCGAAGAGCATGATCTTGGGCTGCATGCACAAGGCACGGGCTATAGCGACACGTTGCTGCTGGCCGCCCGACAATTGCGCGGGATATTTCTTGGCCTGATCGTGGATCCGGACTTTTCCCAGCAGCATCATCGCCCGGTCATTCGCCTCAGCCTGAGTAAGGCCCCTGACCTTCATCGGAGCGAGCATGCAATTTTCGATCACCGAGAGATGCGGAAACAGGTTGAAGCTCTGAAAGACCATGCCGACTTCACAGCGAACGTTGTTGATATCGCGAATTCGGTCCGTCAGCTCTATCCCATCGACCACTATACGGCCGGCGTCGGGCTTTTCGATATGATTGATGCAACGGATGAGAGTTGACTTCCCCGAACCCGATGGCCCGCAGAGTACGATCTTTTCTCCTTTGGCGACGTTGAGGTTGATGTCGCTCAGGGCATTGAAGCTGCCGAACCGCTTGACGAGGTGCTCGACGACAACCATCGACGCCTGGTCGCCCAGGCTAACTGTGCGCTCTTGTTGCATACTGATCTCCAGGTTGTAGTCCCTAGGAACAACGGGTCATCAGATAATCGATTGACTATCGGTGGGCGCCCGCAATTGCGGAGTTCTTGCGGAGCCAGGCGACAAATTGGGACGCGGCGGAGCTTATGATGAGATAAACAACGGCCACTGCGAGGTACATCTCGACGAGGCGGCCATTGAGCTGTGCCAGCTTCGAAGCCGCACCAAGAAGATCAGTGAGCGATAGTACGTAAACGAGGGACGTATCCTGAAACAGAATAATAGTCTGGCTCAGTATGATCGGGCTGGCGACCCGAAACACCTGCGGAAGGACGACATGACGATACGTATCGAATGTCGACAGGGCGAGAGCCTGGCAAGCCTCGAATTGTCCTTTGTTCACAGCACGCAACCCGACGCGGATGATTTCCGAATAGTAGGCGGCTTCGAACAAGCCAAACGTGATGAACGCCGTATAGGTGGCACCGACTGGAATCGGACGGCCACCGCCTGAGAGGTACCCCAGAACGATGGGTACCAGGAAGAAGAACCAAAACAGGACAAGAATGAGCGGAATCGATCGCATCAGGGCGACATAGCTACGCACGAGCTGGCTCAGAATGCGGAGCTCAAAGTGCTGCACGAGGGCGAAGAGCGTTCCAAGAAACATCCCGACCAGGAAGGCGGCCGCCGTCAAGGAAAGCGAGAACAACAATCCTGACCATAGATAGGGCCACGCCTGCACGACAATCGAAAAATCGAGGCTGTTCATTTCACGACCTCCATATTGCCAGGCAGGGGGCTCTCCAGCTTCATGTCGTCAAAATCTGATCCGACGGCTTCCCTGCCCGGTGCGGTACCGGGAATGCGCACGGCTTTGTCGATGAGCATCATCGTCTGGTAGGCGATCAGAGCCAAAGCAAGATAGATGAGAGTGGCGGCGCCGAATGCCGTGAAGGTTTGGAACGTAGCATCGCTGATTTGGCGCGCCTGAGCGGTCAGCTCCATCAAGCCGATGGTTAGAGCAACGGACGTATTTTTGTAGACGCCCATCACCTCACTTGTCAGACTTGGCACAATGAGCCGAAGTGCCTGCGGCAAGATGATATGACGATACATCAGATATCCGCTTAGGCCGAGTGCGGCAGCCGCTTCGTGTTGCCCGTTTGGCAAGGCTTCGATGCCAGCGCGAACCTGTTCTGCGATGCGCGCGGCGGTGTAGAGGCCGAGGCACCACAGGGCCGGAAAGAAAGATCCCCAAGGCGGCGGTATCTGCTTTATCCAGTCTCCCATGGTAGTTGGAAGAAGCTCGGGCAGGACGAAGTACCAGAGAAACATCTGTACGAGAACGGGGATGTTTCGAAAGACCTCCACGTACAATCGTGCTAAAGCCCGGAAGAAGGGGTTATGTACAGTTCGCCCTATGCCGACGGCGATTCCGATTGCGAACGCAATCCACCAGCCGAAGAAGGCAAGCGCCAACGTCCAACCAAGACCGGAAAGAAGCCAGTCGATGTAACGCTGGCCATCCATGGTCCTTTCAAGAAGAACTCCGAACATCGCGAGCCTCACGATTGCAGGTGCGCATAACGACCATGCTCCGCATGGCTGGTCGTCGTGCGCGTTGCGCCGGTGCCAGTCGACCGCGTCACTTGATTACGCGGCCTTCTCCTTCAGCACGCCAGTAAGCGGAAAGGCGTAATACTCACCCTTGGACGGGATAAGACCGCCGTCCGCTTCGCGTGCGTTTTCTCCAACTATGCCAAATCCTAAGCGGCCCTGAATGACTTTTTTAGCTGGCGTCCGCGGATGAGATGCACCAGACGATCCACATCGGCGGCGGTGTTGAACATGCCGAACGATACGCGAATGCCGTCGCGCTCGGGGGAAACACGCACGCCGTTCTCTTCGAAGTAGCTGAGCCATTCTGCCGCGGGAAGACCAACGACGTAGATATGAGGCGAGCGATGTTCCCGCTGACGCGGACCCACGAGACTAACGTCGAGTTCGTCCAGTTGAGCGATGAGATGATCACCCAGATCGAAGCAATGGTTCTGAATGTTCTCAACGCCGATCTGCTCGATCAAGTCAAGCGAAGCCCCGAGCGCGTGAACTGCGGGAAGATTGAAGTTTCCCAGCTCGAAGCGTCGCGCGCTGGGAGATGGCGTCAGGCAGTCGGGACGAGCGATAAGGTCGTGAGGAATCTCCGCCAAACTGGCAGCGGCAAGATAGGCAGGCTCCAGTTCCTTCAACGCCTTATTCCAATAAAGCAACCCGAGACCTTGGGGGACGAGCAATCCCTTGTGACTCCCGGAGCCGACGAAGGTTGCCTGGGTGGCCTTCGCATCGATTGGAACGATTCCGATTGCTTGCATGACGTCGACGACGAAGTAGAGCTTCTTGTCCGCGCAAAGCGCGCCGATGCTCTTGATATCGAAGCGATGCCCGGCGTGGAAGGTGACGTGCGACAGCGAGATCGCACGGGTCTTTTCGTCGATGCGCGGAAGGAACGTGTCGGCGTTTACGACGTCCGTCATCGGAAGGAAGTCGATCTCGACCCCTTTCTTCTTCAAGTTGAGAAAGGCATAGGTGTTGTTTGGATGATCCCCATGGATCATCAAAACGCTATCGCCGGCTCGCAGAGGCAACGCGTTCGCCGCGATGTTCATGCTTTCCGAGGTATTCTTCGTAAAGGCAATTTCGTCGGCCGACACCCCAAGGAAACGGGCTACTTTGGCACGCGTTTGCTCAACCCGATCGAGCCACACACCTTTCGGTCCGGCGGTCTCCAAGCCTTCACGAAGAAAGGTTTCGATGGCGGCCATTACGGGACGCGCGAGCGGCGCCTGAAAACCGGAGTCGAGGTAGACCATCCTTTCGGCTGCAGGAAACTCCTTGCGCACAGCTTCCACGTCGTAATGACGAGACATTCCCAATCTCCCTTTCAAAATAGCCGCCCGCACCGCCGATTCCCGGGCTTGGTCGTCATCCAAACCGGGCTCGTGCAATGCACAAAAACCGATCAACGACCGACAACGCCAACGTTATGAGCAAACCCGCGTAGGGTCCAAGCCGTTTTTTCATATTTCAGTAGCAATAATTCCGAAATCTGATAATTCTCTTAGATGGAGGTCACAATGGCGGAACAGAAAAACACTGCAGGACCCCTCGACCGGGCGCTCGCCATAGTTGGCCATGTCGCTAATCAGACAAAGGCCGTCTCGGTCGCAGAGATCGCGAACGCCCTTTCGTTACCCGTTCCAACCGCGCATCGGCTTGTCGGAAATCTGGAAGAACGCGGCCTCCTTCAGAAAGCGCTTGGATCGAAGCGCTACGTGGTAGGCAATCAGTTGGTTATGCTGTCCGCCAAGGTCATCGGCGCGGCTTTTCGCACGGCGCGGCGGCACGCGGTGCTGCGCGCGGTTGCCGGCGAGATCGGCGAACAGTGCGAGATCGGTGTCGTGCGCGACAATCTCGTCACTTACGTCGACAGCGTACGCGTGTCCCAACCACAGGGGCTTCAATTCAATCCCGGCGAGGCAGCTCCGCTTCACTGCACCTCGACCGGAAAGATCTACATGAGCCGATTACCCGAAAGAGCGCGTGAAAAGCTATGCCGCTCACTCGCTTTGACGCAATACACTGATAAGACCATCGTGGATTGCGAGACCCTCCTGAAGCTTCTCGAGGAGACGCGCCATCGAGGGTGGGCAAAGACCAATGAGGAATACGTGAAGGGCGTCGTCGGCTGTGCGGTTCCTATCGTTTCTCCGGACCGAGAGCTGATCGCCTGTCTCGGCGTGTCCGTGCCCGCGGCCCGAGTCAGCTTTGCAGAGCTTGAGCGCTTCATTCCTCCACTTCAAAGAGCCGCCGAGCTCCTGTCGCAAACCATCCTTCAGACGGATAGCGAGGACGAAACCCTTGAGGATACTTGAGGAGACGGATCCCTCGGCTCCGCTCCTTCTGGCCGGGAGAAAGAGAATGGATTTCTCCTTCGGCAAGTCGTGGCGGCAAGATCTTCGAGCGTCCACAAGCCTGATCCATCGCCGTTACGGACTGTGCCGCAGCGCCATCGTCAACTAGCATGCCTAGTGGTTGATCGAGATGGAGGGCATCTGGCAAGGTAGATGCCAGGCCAGAGCTCAAACGGGATAATAGTTGCAGTGCGCCGACCTTCATGCACGATCACGGCACCACTCCCCCTGAAACGACAGATCCGCTTGGCGCATCTTTGCCAATCCGACTCAGGCCCGATCCTTGGCACGCACCGCTCGCATGTTGCTGCTCGCTATCATGCACAGTCGTGCCGGACGGCACACTTAGCTGATATAATCCAGCATCCGCTTCTCGCGCGGACCGGTTCAAGGCGCGGGCCGCCATTTGACGCATACAAATTGACCATCGGTGACTGCACGAAGTGTCTTCGGACAATCTCGTCCTGCCCCCCTCTCTATGAGCGACCGCGACCTACAGATTCCTGCCTGGGTCAGAGAGCCCTGCCATAAGACCCATCAGGTGTTCACCTTCCAGATCCCTAAGGAGAGCGCGGATGAACCGCGATGCCGAACTAAGCGGCATGGCCCATGTTGCTTTCGCCAGCCTGATCTTCGTTACTATGTCTTCGGCTATCAAGGTTGTAACGCAGACGATTTCCCCCTTGCAGGTGACTGTTCTGCGTAGCGTCCTGTCGATCCCAATCATCTTCCTTATTCTCCCTAAACACGTCCGCTTCGACTCCCGCCTCCTTTTTTCGAAAGAACATTTTTTCAGATCTGTATTTGGCTATACGGGATTTCTGGCATTCGTCGCTTGTGCATCGAAGCTTCCCCTAACGGTAGCTGCCTCAATACTCTACACGTCACCCATCTGGTCCTTGCTCTTGTCGGCGCTGGTACTGAAGGAGCGGCAGAACATCGCGACGGCCTTTGGACTGATTCTCGGGCTCTTCGGCATGCTTGCCATAGTTCAACCGACCATCAGCAGCGCAGACACATGGATTGTCATTGGCTTGATTGGCGCAGCCCTCGACAGTCTCGCTGTCATGATGATACGGCGCATAGCCAGCGTCGATGCTCCCGAACAGATGGCCCTATACTTTATGCTTTGGAGCTCTGTGATCGGCCTGCCTTTTGCAATCCCTGTGTGGGTTTGGCCGGCACCCGCTGATTGGCCGTTACTGTTGCTTATTGCGGGGTTGGCCGCACTGTTACAGATCGCGCTGGGGCGCGGTTATGCTCTCGTCCGCCTCGCGCGCGCCGCTCCACTCGACTTCGTCCGTCTGCCAGCAAGTTTACTGGTCGATCTGGTCTGCTTTGGCATCACTCCAACTCCTATGATGTGGCTTGGTACCGGACTTATCCTGGTCGGGTCTTCGGCCTGTCTGGCAGAAAGAGTGATACGGAAATGACACTGACCTCTGATCAGGTTGAAAGTCGCTGTCGCGGAAGACACCGGCAAGATAGACACTTCAACGTGAATTGAGTCTATCTACGCCAACCACTTCTCATTGAACAAAGGCAGCCCCTTTGTGTTTTCCTTAACGAAAGCGCTCAAGTTAGCAATACCGTTATGCTTATTGGTCGAAGTAATCACATTTCCAATCAACTTCCCGAGCCGAACGAACTGCGCTTCATCAAAGCCTCTCGTCGTGAGAGCGGCGCTACCGATTCTCAGTCCACTTGCTTCTGATGGCGGACGGTTGTCGAAGGGAATCGGATTCCTATTGGCGATGACCTGGGCTGCCGATAACGCCGCTTCAAGTTGACGACCGCTCATATCCCAACTCATCAGACTGAGAAGCAATAAGTGCGACGAAGTACCTCCGGAAACGAGTGTAGCGCCCGTCTCAAGCAAGCCAGCCTCCAACGCCTTGGCGTTTCTCAACACCTTTCCGGCATACCTCTGAAAAGAGGACGTTTGCACCTCAGCTAACAATGCGGCTCTTGCCGCAATCAGGTCCATTTTAGGCGCCCCTTGCAGTCCGGGAAATATGGCACGGTCGATCGCCTTGCCTAAACGCTTTTTGCACAAAATAAGTCCGCCGCCCCGCGGGCCTCGGAGTGTCTTATGTGTCGAAGTTGTTACAATGTCGGCGTGAGGGAAGGGAGACGGAACGGCGCGGCCAGCAACGAGACCCGCGGTATGCGCTAGATCCACCCAAAGAAGCGCGTCAATCTCACGTGCGATCTCATGCATCTTCCCATAATCAAACAAGCGTGGATATGAAGAACCGCCACAGATGATTGCTACGGGTCGATTCTCGAGCGCGATCGAACGCACCGCATCATAGTTCAGTTGCTCGTCGCTCTTTGACACTCCATAGAAGCACCACCGAAAGTTTTGACCGCTCGCATGGAATGAAGCACCGTGACTCAAATGGCCGCCATCTTGAAGCCGCATCGCCATCAGCCTGTCTTGAGGCTGAAAAAGGCCGTTCATTACTGCGAAATTTGCGATGGTAGCGCTCATCGCTTGCACATTCGCGTGTTCGCATGCGAACGCGGATTTTGCTCTCTCGATTGCCAGCCGCTCTAGTTTGTCAGCATACTCGCAGCCTGACACACAACGGCTTCCCGGATACCCCTCCGCATTCTTGTCGGCAAATATGCTGCCTTCGAACTCCCTGACTCTGGGAGAGGAATAGTTTTCAGAAGCGACTAAGCTCAGCTGGCTTAATTGGCGTTGCTCCTCCAAGTACAGCAGCTCTCCCACTTCTTCGTCAAAGCTTTCGCATCGATTATCCATGACCGCCCCTGCCCACAGTGATGCTGCCGTCGTCGTCAGTTTTTCGCATGCGACAGTTGAGCGAGTTCACGCTCGATACCTTGAAGCTCTTCCAGATCTCTTCCGAAAATTACAAAGTCGTAGGGTCCGGCATCTTGATGGCCCTCCACCATCACAATTGCGCCCCGTCTATCGGCAGGCCTATAGTGAAGCTGCTTTCGCCGCAGCAGATCAATGAGGTCGGGAAATCGAAGCGCAATGGAGACGCAATTTCGGGAAAGAGCAACACGCGCTCCATTTTTGATAGCGCATTCCAATCCTAGCGCGCTTGATACGGCCCTGATTGAAGAGAAGCCTCCGTGGCGCCCGTTTACCTCACATGCAAAGAACCCAACCTCTTTGGCTCTAACGATGTCGACACTAAGTGGTCCGAAATACCCGATTTGTTGGGCGTAGTTGCCAAGACTTTTGCACCACGAGAGAACATCGTTGGGCAAATGATCGAGCAGAGCGCTACTCCAATATGCCCCGCCGTATCCTGGATTGAAGAGGATCGAAGCTACACCTACAAGCTCAACCCTGTCTCTCCTGACATCAAAATGGACGCCCATCGAAGACTCATTTTCACTATATACCTCGACAATCACGGGCTCTTTTACTGTCGGAGACAGCCCAAGTTCATGAACGGCCTCGCGCAAGGTAGCCGCATCAATTTTTGGTGTCGCCACGGCCCGCGTCGCGCCTTGCGACGATCCCGCCGCGCTTTTCGAAATGACGATATTGCCGTCACCACCTGCATGACGCGCCATCTTCAGAATGGCACTCTCAGACTCTGACAGGACTGCACATACGGCTTCGACCAATTGTTGCATGCTTGCACAATTGCTGCCATTAGCGATCGGCACGCCAAGATCTGTCTCTTATACACAT
>NZ_JADFUD010000120.1:0-10050 GCF_054820065.1 Bradyrhizobium sp. UFLA06-06 | reverse complement strand
GCTGATCCGCAACCGCGGCGGCATCCTCAATCTCGGCTCGATCGCCGGATTTCTGCCGGGACCCGGCATGGCCGTGTACTACGCCAGCAAGGCCTATGTGCTGTCGTTTTCCGAGGCGTTGCGCTGTGAGCTGGCGCCGCAGGGCGTGCGTGTCACCGTGTGTTGCCCGGGCCCGGTGCCGTCGGAGTTTCAGGATCGCGCCGGGTTTGCCCCCGGATTCGATTCCGCGATCCTCAACGTTACGCCGGAAGAGGTGGCCCGCCAGGCCTATAGCGGGTTGATGGCCAACAAGCGCGCAGTGCTGCCCGGCGCCTTCATCAAGCTGGTGCCGTTCCTGCTCCGGCTGTTTCCGCGCTCCTTCATCCTGACGGCGGTCGGCGGATTTCAGCTCCGCAAGCGCTAGCTGCCCCTGAAAAACGTCCCACGCGTCGCCGTTAAGGCTGTTTTCTGGCCCGCGATTTGCTTCGTCTGGGTGTGCGCAAACTCACACGATGTTAACGACCACTTAGCTATGATCGCGCCTTACGTGCCGAAACTTTAAGCAGAGGCAATGTCGTTCCGGTCTGACCAAAGCCGTGTCGTGGTGCCCTTCGCCAGCCGAAGGCCGACCGCGGTCACGACTGAGATCTCGGACGAGACCCCGCTGCGGCCGGTGCTGATCGTGCTGCATCAGGAGACATCGACTCCCGGCCGGATCGGCAACGCCCTGCGCGCGCTGGGCCACCGCCTCGACATCCGCCGCCCACGCTTCGGCGACGCGCTGCCCGAAACGCTCGACGCGCATGCCGGCGCGGTGATCTTCGGCGGTCCGATGAGCGCCAACGATGGCGACGACTACGTGCGGCGCGAGATCGACTGGATCGCCGTTCCGCTGCGCGAGCAGCGCCCGTTCCTGGGCATCTGCCTCGGCGCGCAGATGCTGGCGCGGCAGCTCGGCGCCACGGTCGCGCCGCATCCGCAAGGCCGTGTCGAGGTCGGTTATTATCCGGTCAGGCCGACCGAGGCGGGCCGCACGCTCTGCCCGGACTGGCCGGCGCGGGTCTATCACTGGCACGGCGAGGGATTTCAATTGCCCGCCGGCGCCGACCTGCTCGCGGCGGGCGATGATTTCCCGGTGCAGGCGTTCCAGTTCGGCAACGCTTTCGGCCTGCAATTCCATCCCGACGTGACCTACGCCATGATGCATCGCTGGACCACGCGCGGTTGCGCACGGATGGATTCGCCGGGCGCACAACCGGGCCATCTGCACTTCGCCGAGCGTGCCGTCCACGATGCCGCCGAGCGCGCGTGGCTGAAGCATTTCATCGACGGCTGGATCGCGCGCGTGCCGCAACGGCAGCTGCTGCAGGCCGCGGAATAGCCGCCACGCGGAATTTCGCGCCGGCTTTTCATTCTCGTGAATGTGTTACTGTCGGCCGCCGGGCGCAGGCCGTATCGCCGCGCGTATCAATAACAACAAGGCACAGGGAGATCGCCGTGAGCTACGAGCACATCCTCTATGAGGTCAGCGACAGGATCGCGACCATCACGCTCAATCGCCCCGATCGCATGAATGCGTGGACCGCGATCATGGAGCGCGACGTCCGCCACGCGATGGAGGCGGCGGCCAACGACGACAACGTTCGCGTCATCGTGCTGACCGGCGCGGGCCGCGGCTTCTGCGCCGGCGCCGACATGGACGCGCTGAAGGGGATCGATCCCAACGAGGTCAGGCGCGGCGAGAACATCCCGTTCGACATGAACCGGCGCGCCGACTGGCAGACGCGCTACGCCTACTACCCCGCGATCAGGAAGCCCGTGATCGCGATGCTCAACGGCGCCACCGCCGGCATCGGCCTGGTCCACGCGCTTTATTGCGATTTGCGCTTCGCCGCCGACACAGCGGTGTTCACCACCGCCTTCGCGCGGCGCGGCCTGATCGCCGAACACGGCATCAGCTGGATGCTGCCGCGTATCGTCGGTCACGCCAACGCGCTCGATCTGTTGATGTCGGCGCGGCGCGTGTCGGCCGAGGAGGCGCTGCGCATCGGCCTCGTCAACCGGCTCTCTTCGCCGGAGAAGCTGCGCGAGGAAACCTATGCCTATGCCCGCGACCTCGCCGATTTCGTCTCGCCGAGCGCGATCGCGGTGATCAAGCGCCAGGTCTATGACGTGCCGTTCCAGACGCTCGCCGAAGCCACCATCGATGCCAACCGCGAGATGCAGATCGCGCTGAAGGGCAATGATTTCAGGGAAGGCGTCGCGAGCTTTGTGGAGAAGCGGCCGCCGCGGTTTACGGGAACGTGAGGGGGGAGCGGGGGTAAAGTCCGTCTTCGCCCCTTGGGCTTCGCCGGACACCACGCTTCGCCCTTCAGGCTCCTGCGCCACGCGTAGCCCGAAGGGCGAAGCGTGGTGGAGCCAGGCGGGATCGAACCGCCGACCTCGTCATTGCGAACGACGCGCTCTCCCAGCTGAGCTATGGCCCCATCGCGGCCGGGTGTTGCTGAGTATCCCGGCCGTCAGTCGGGCGCCATTTACAGTCCCGCCCAAGGTCAAGTCAAGAACGGTGAAAGCGCGGTTTTCGGCCTGTCCCGCCGGGAACTTCCCTTGTTTGCGGGGGGATGAACCGATATCTAGGGCGTGATCCCGACCCGGCGGACCGCGCCAGGCCCAGTGCATAGCGGTTTTCCGAAACGATCCCGCTCAATCAAGAAGCGCGATGGCGGCTCAGTCCGGTCTCGTTGCGCCTCAATCGGTTGTCTTACCCGCGAGCCCCCCTCATATGCGCGCTGTTCTCGACATCGTCATCATCATCCTCGACCTCTATGTCTGGCTGCTGATCGCCTCCGCCATCCTGTCCTGGCTGGTCGCCTTCAATGTGGTCAACACGCGCAACCAGTTCGTTTCCGCGGTGGCCGAGTTCCTCTACCGGATCACCGAGCCGGTGCTGCGGCCGATCCGCAACGTGATGCCGAATCTGGGCGGGCTCGATATCTCGCCGATCATCGTGATCCTGATCATCATGTTCATCCAGCGGGTGATCGCCTATTACATCTATCCCAACGTGATCTGACCCTTTCGACGGGGTCCTGGCGAGGGAGCCTTGATGGATCCTTGGCGCTATTCCACCGAGGGCGTCAGCATCGCGTTGCGCGTGACGCCGCGCGGCGGCCGCGACGACATCGACGGGATCGAAACGCTGGCCAATGGCCGATCGGTGGTGAAGGTGCGGGTGCGCGCCATCGCCGAGGGCGGCGAGGCCAACCGTGCGGTGACTGAGCTGCTGGCCAAGGCGCTCGGCGTGCCGAAGGCCAGGGTGAAGCTGTTGTCCGGCGCCACCTCGCGGCTCAAGCAGGTCGCGGTGGACGGCGATCCGAAAGGGCTCGGCGATACATTGAGGAAGCTGACTGCGGCCAAGCCGAACCAGCAGACAAGGGACTGACATGACTGCCCGCATCATCGACGGAAAAGCCATCGCCGCCGAGCTTCGCGCCCGCGTCGCCGACGAGGTCGCCCGCGTCAAGCGCGACCACGAGCTCACGCCGGGGCTCGCCGTCGTGCTGGTCGGCCATGATCCCGCGAGCGAGGTCTATGTCCGCAGCAAGCACACCCAGACCCAGTCCGCCGGCATGGCCTCGTTCGAGCACAAGCTGCCGGAGGATGTGTCGCAGGCCGATCTGCTGGCGCTGATCGCGCGGCTCAACCGCGATCCCATGGTGCATGGCATCCTGGTGCAGCTGCCGCTGCCGAAATCGCTGCACACCGAGACCATCATCAACGCGATCGATCCGGCCAAGGACGTCGATGGCCTGCACCCCAACAATGCCGGCCGGCTCGCCGGGGGCCTGGCCGCGCTGTCGCCCTGCACGCCGCTCGGCTGCATCATCCTGACCAAGAGCGTGCACGCCTCGCTCGAGGGCATGAACGCGATCGTGATCGGCCGCTCCAATCTGGTCGGCCGTCCGCTGGTGCAATTGCTGCTGAACGAGAACGCGACGGTGACGATCGCGCATTCGCGCTCGCGCGATCTGCCAAAGCTCTGCGCCCAGGCCGATCTGGTCTATGCCGCGGTCGGCCGGCCCGAGATGGTGCGGGGCGACTGGCTGAAGCCCGGCGCGACGGTGATCGATGTCGGCATCAACCGCATCCCGGTGCCCGGCGGCAAGCCGAAACTGATCGGCGATGTCGCGTTCCAGGAAGCGCTCAATGTCGCCGGCGCAATCACGCCGGTGCCCGGCGGCGTCGGGCAGATGACGGTGGCGTGCCTCCTGGTCAACACGCTGCGCGCCGCCTGCGCGATTGCCGGCCTGCCGGCGCCGGCGGTGTGAACTAAGGGCAAACTACTTCCACCGTCATTGCGAGGAGCGAAGCGACGAAGCAATCCATCGTCCCGCATGTGCGGTGGCATGGATTGCTTCGCTTCGCTCGCAATGACGAAATCGGCCCCGGAATGACGGCTGCGCCGTCACTTCTTCTTCGCGCGCTCGATGCCTTCGAGGATCAGCTTGCGGGCTTCGTCGGCGTCGCCCCAGCGCAGCACCTTCACCCACTTGCCGTTCTCGAGGTCCTTGTAGTGCTCGAAGAAGTGCTGGATCTGCTGCAGCGTGATGTCCGGCAGGTCGTTGTAGTTCTGCACCTTGTCGTAGCGCTGCGTCAGCTTCGATGACGGCACCGCGATGATCTTCTCGTCGCCGCCGGCCTCGTCCTCCATCAGGAGCACGCCGACCACGCGGACGCTCATCACCGCGCCCGGCACGATCGCACGGGTGTTGACGATCAGCACGTCGCAGGGATCGCCGTCGCCGGACAGCGTGTGCGGGATGAAGCCGTAATTGCCGGGATAGCGCATCGGCGTGTAGAGGAAGCGGTCCACCACGAGCGTGCCGGCCTCCTTGTCCATTTCGTACTTGATTGGCTCGCCGCCGACGGCAACCTCGATGATGACGTTGACGTCGTGGGGCGGATTTTTTCCGATCGATATGGCGTCGATACGCATGGATTGCTCCGCGTGGCCTCTGGAAGTTGAGAACGATGTGATTTTTTGGTTGGCGCCGCCGGGCCGCAAAAGGGCACCAGGCCCGGCCTTGAGGCCGGGCTGGCCGACGCGCGCAGCGCTTGAGGCTGGTTTAGCCTTGCTGCAGCTGCGAGAGAAGCAGGATTTTCAGTTGGCCCAGGCGAAAGCGACCTTGTCGAGCGACTTCGGCCCGAACCGCTCCGAGGAGCGCGCCACCATCCGGCCGCCCAGCGCACGGTAAAACTCGGTCGCCGGCTCGTTGTCGGACAGCGCCCAGATCACCATGCTCTTGAGGCCGCTCTGCATCAGGTCGCGGCGGGCGGAGGCGAACAGGCGCCGGCCGAAGCCAAGTCCCTGGAATTCCGGCCGCAGATAGAGCTCGTAGATCTCGCCTTCGAAATGCAGGCTGCGGGCGCGGTTGCGGCCGTAATTGGCGTAGCCTGCGACCCGGTCGCCGAACACCAGCACGCTGACGCGGCTGCCCTTGCGGATGGCGCTGTCCCACCACTGCGGGCCGCGGCGATTGATCAGCTTTTCGAGTTCGGCGCCGGGGATGATTCCCTGATACGCCGAGCGCCAGGCTTCGTCATGGGTAGACGCCACCGCCGCCGCGTCTGCAGCTTTGGCCGGCCGGACCTCGATTAGCGTTGTGCTCATGGGTGTAATCAAAGCAAGTCGGCGGGCCGCCTTCAAGGTCCATCGTTAATTATCGGTTAATCTGTGGATTTTCTGCATCAGTGGCGTGAGAACTTGTTCCGAAAGAGGACACTTGCCGGAGTCCAAGCGGCCAACCGCCGATCCGGAGCTGTGCAAAGCGTGTATCGCGAGCGCAGTATGACACTGCCGTAGCTGGAAAAAGCTCATTCGGGCCTGATTCGCAGCCAGGATTCCGCGGGCGAATCCAGACGCGATGTGGGTACTCCGACCGCGCCACGCCTGCGCCGCCGCAGTGGATTTTCGCGCCCGACCGGCCTATGGCAGCGGCGGTATTTGTGCGCGCCGAAGTTGGCCTGATTACGAGCGGACTGCGATGACGCTCTACTTCCTGATCAAATATCTGCACGTGCTCGGCGCCATCGTGATCCTGGGCACCGGGACCGGCATCGCCTTCTTCATGCTGGCGGCGCATCGCACGCAGGATGCGGCGTTCATCGCGCGCACGGCGGCGACCGTCGTGATCGCGGACATGATCTTCACGCTGACCGCCGTGTTGCTGCAGCCGGTGAGCGGCGGACTGCTGATGCTGCTGTCGGCAACGAGCATCACCGAGCGCTGGCTCGTGGTTTCGCTTGCGCTCTACGCGCTCGCCGGCGTGTTCTGGGTTCCCGTGGTCTTCATGCAGATCGAGATGCGCAACCTCGCGCAGGTGGCCGTCGAAAAAGGTCTTCCGCTGCCGCCGCGTTATTTTGCGCTGTTTCGCCGCTGGGTCCTGTTCGGTATTCCCGGCTTCGGCTCCGTGGTGATCATCCTCTGGCTGATGATCGCAAAACCATTTTAGTCCAGTGTCGTCATTCCGGGGCGATGCGAAGCATCGAACCCGGAATCTCGAGATTCCGGGTTCGCTTCGCGCCCCGGAATGACCACCAGATAGTCCAGGGCTCCATGAGTGACGATGCATCACACAACATCCTCGTGCTCGGCGCGTCGGGCCTGATCGGGCGCACCATCACCGACGATCTGCGGGCGCGCGGCTTTCACGTGATCGGCATCGCGCGGCACTTCACGCCGGCGCAGAAAATGAGCGCGGCCGACATCGAGCTGCCTGTCATGTCGATGGATGCCGCGGCGCTGACGCAGCTGCTTCGCACGCACGAGGTAGACATCGTCGTGAACTGCCTCGGCGTGCTGCAGGATGGTCCGGGCAGCGACACAAGCGCGGTGCACCGCGACCTCGTCGCGCGGCTGTTGCGGGCGATTGGTGACAGCCACCGCGCGATCCGTCTCGTCCACATCTCGATTCCCGGTACGGCCGATGCGGACCGCACCGCCTTCAGCACCACCAAGCGCGAGGCCGAACGGCTGATTGCGGCGTCCGGGATTCCTCATGCGATCCTGCGTCCGGGCTTCGTCATCGCGCCGTCGGCCTATGGCGGCAGCGCCATGCTGCGCGCGCTGGCGGCGCTGCCGATCGATCTGCCGGCCGATGAGGCCGCGACGCCGTTCCAGCCGGTCGCAGTCGAGGATATCGCCGCCACCATCGCCTGGCTTGCGGCGCGCGATGTCGCCGATGAAGCGATGCGATCGGTGACATGGGACCTGATGCAGAAGCAGCCGATTTCGCTCGGCGGCGTCATCGCCCAGTTCCGCCGGTCGTTCGGCACGGCAAAGCATGTCCGCATCGCGACGCCGCCGTTCCTGATCGATCTCGGCGCCCGCCTCGGCGATCTCGCAAGCCGCCTCGGCTGGATGCCGCCGCTGCGCTCCACCGCGATCGCCGAGCTGCGCCGCGGCGTCACCGGCGATCCCGCAGGCTGGATGCAAGCGACCGGCATCGTGCCGAAGACAATTGCGCAAGCGGTCGGCGGGCGCCCCGCGACCATTCAGGACAAATGGTTCGCGCGGCTGTTCCTGATCAAGGCGCTGATCTTCGTAAGCCTCGTGCTGTTCTGGGTCGCATCCGGCTTCATCGCGCTGGTGATCTCCTATGACGCCGCGGCGGGCATTTTGCGTGCGCACCATTTCCCGCCCGCTTTGGTCGGACCGGTCACGGTGCTGACCAGCCTGATGGACATGAGCATCGGGGTGCTGATCGCGATCCGCCGCACCGCGGCGTTCGGTCTGATCGCAGGCATCATCGCCTCGCTCGGCTACATGGTGGGATCGGCGATCCTGACGCCCGATCTCTGGATCGAGCCGCTCGGCGCGCTGGTGAAGACGGGACCTGCGATCGTGCTAATGCTGGTCGCGCTGCTGACCCTGGATAACCGATAGCGTTTTCAAGCGAAGTGGGAACCGGTTCGCGTGAAGAAAACGCGTCGAAAGGAATCAGGAATGAGCACTTGGCCCGACGACGACGTGATCCTCTATGACGGCGTCTGCATCTTCTGCTCGCGCTGGGTCCGCTTCGTCATCGCCCGCGATACCGACAGGCGCTTTCGCTTCACGCCGATCCAGTCCGGCTACGGCACGCGGCTGGCGAAGGCTTTCGGCATCGATCCTGACGACCCCGACACCAACGCCGTCGTCCATGGCGGCGTCGCCTACATGAAATCCGATGCGGCGCTGACGGTGCTGAGCCATCTGCCCGGCTGGGGCTGGACCCGCACGCTGTTCGCGGTGCCCAAGCCGCTGCGCGATGCCGTCTACAGCCTGATCGCCCGCAACCGGTACAAGATCTTCGGGAAGTACGAGACGTGCTTCGTGCCGGATGCGGATATGCGGCCGAGGGTGCTGGAGTGAAGTTCGTCGTTCCGGGGCGATGCGAAGCATCGAACCCGGAACCTCGAGATTCCGGGTCTGGTCCTTCGGACCATCCCGGAATGACGAATCTAACGGCTACCCCTTACTTGGAAATCCATCCACCACTTCCTTCGCCGCCCGCTCCCCCGAGTCCCGTGCGCCGTGCGCGGTCGAGAAAAACTCCGGCGACGTCGCTTCGCCGGCGAAGAACAGCCGGCCGTTGACCGGCGCGGCCAGCACGGCGCGCTTGTCGGCGTGGCCGGGCAGTGCGTGCGAGTAGGAGCCGCGGGCGAACGGGTCGTGGGCCCAGCGGGATTCGCTGAGCGGCTTCAGCTTGCGGCGGAAATCGCTGCCGAGGAAGGAGACGATCTCGTCGATGCTGTGCGCGGCGATGGCGCCGTCGCCGGCATTTTCGAGCTGTCGCGCAAAACGGCCGCCGAAGAAACCTTCGATGCAGGGCTGGCCGAACGGGCGGATGTGATAGGTGCCCATCTCGGTGCGCATGGTGGCGCCGCGCAGATTGCCTTCCTTGGGCAACGCCTCGGGCTCGGCGAGCGCCAGTGTCACCTTGTCGGCGAGGCCGAGCGGCAGGCCGCGCGCGGCGTCGAGCTTGTCCGGCAGCGCCGGCGAAAAGCGGATCGCTTGATCGGCGATCAGGTTGGTCGGCACGGTGACGATCACCTTGTCCGCCTCAACCGTGCCGCGCGAGGTCTCGATGCGGATGCGCTTGCCGGAGTGATCGATCAGCCTGACCTCGCAGTTCAGCGCGACCGGCACCTGCGCGCCATAGGCCGCGACCAGCGTGCCATAGCCGCGCCGCACCCGCCAATTGATGTCGGTGTCCTGATAGGCATCGACATCGAGGATCGAGACCTGGTCGAGCTCGCAGCCGTTCACATAAGTGGAGATCGCATCGATCATCGGGTTCCAGCGGTTGTCGGGCTCGAGGTACAGGCTGGCCGGGCGGTCCTTGCCCTGCTGCGCCGCCTGCTCGATGCGGTCGTAGAATTGATCGAGTGCGTGCGTGAAGTCGTCGCGAGCGGCCTGCGGGAACGCCTCGCCGTAGGCGCGCTCGCGCCACGGAGGCAGGTCCTTGTTGAGTTCGAAGTTGAGTTGCCGGGCGATGCCGACAAAGCTGTTCCGGTCGGCCGAATGCAGCCAGCCGCAGCCGACGTCAAACACCACGTCAGGCGCGGCCTGAATCGTATGCGCGCGGCCGCCGAGGCGGTCGCGGGCCTCCAGCACGATCGTGGAGAGGCCGGAGTCCTTCAGCGCATTCGCGGCACCGAGGCCTGCGGCGCCGGCACCGATGATGGCAACATCGATCGTGGAGGGAAGGGAAGTCATGTCCCGGCTCTAGCACGTCTGGAAAGACGCCTAAAGTCACCCCGCGCATAACTGTCATCACCCGCGCATGCGCATGCGGGTGATCCAGTATTCCAGAGACAGCAGTGATTGAGCCGATGAGCCGCGGTGTACCGGGTGCCCCGGTCAAGCCGGGGCACGACAGGCTACTACGCCGCCGCTTAAGCCACCGCTTACGCTACAGCTTCCTTGGCCTTTTCGGCGCGCTTGCGGTCGTTCGGGTCGAGGTGCTTCTTACGCAGCCGGATCGACTTCGGCGTCACCTCGACGAGCTCGTCGTCCTCGATATAGGC